>NZ_JAKZIW010000029.1:0-28569 GCF_031143325.1 Enterococcus sp. FR204
TTTTTAGTTTCGCCTTCTTATATCGAAAATGAAGGAATTACGGTCGTGACTAAAGCAATCGTTAGGTTAGTTGACCAGCTAAAAGTACAGCAGGAAATCTTAGCTGAACCTATTTTTGAGAATTTCAGCAGTAAATTTATCAAACTGATCGAATAAGGAGGAAAACAGATGGCTGAAAAAATAAACAGTGAAACACTACAAGTGACTTCTTTTGATATCATTTTCCATAGCGGAAATGCACGGACACTGATACATGAAGCATTTCGCTCGATGCGTAAAGAGATGTTTGAAGAAGTAGAAGAGAAGTTGCGACAAGCAAATGAAGAGATTCTTCATGCGCATCAGTCACAAACTCAACTTCTGAAAGAATATGCCAGCGGGACAAAAATAGAAATGGAAATTATCATGGTCCATGCACAAGATCATCTGATGACGACGATGACATTATTGGAAGTTGCACAGGAAATGAATTATTTGTATCAAAAAAATAAATAGAAAGGAAGGATCATTGTGCAGGATACAGTAAAAAGGAAAATCGAATTAGAAAAAAAGCAACTTAGTTTGAAAAACATGTATTTCAATCGTTATCTAATCGTACGTTACCTGACTGCCTTTTTCTTTTTCATGAACATGCAATGGATGATTCTGCTTCTATCAGCTAAAAGTTTAGGAAGTAGTTTACCGATGATTCTGATTTTAGCTATTTTGCCTGCAGTAGGAGAACAAGTAAAGCTTTATCGAAAACACCAAACGAACGTTCCATGGACAAAGTGGTATTTTTTGTTCCAGAGTGTCTTTAATTTATTATTGATTCCAGTGTTGTTTACCTCAGGATTTACATTCTTGTATCCTTTTATGGCAAATAACAATGGAGGACAGTTATTTGTTTTCATTCTTGTTGTAAGCGGTATTTTTACCAGTGTATTTATACAGTATCGTTTAAAGAAAATTTCACTCAACCAAGACCAACAGTATATCCGTATTAAACAATATGAAAAAGCGTTATATTTAGGAAAGGAGAATAACTAATGTTTGATTTTTTGCAGAAATACCTGATGGGACCTATGGGGAAAATTGCGCAACTTAAAATCGTTCGGGCTGTCATGGCAGCGGGGATGGCTTCTATTCCTTTCACGATTGTAGGCTCGATGTTTTTGGTTTTAAATATTTTGCCATTACCGTTCCCATTTTTAGAAGGATTTTTTAATGCAACTTTTTTCAAAGTTAGTGACTTGTACATGATCGTCAATACAATGACGATGGGGATTTTATCTATTTACTTTGCCATTGTGTTTGCTTATGAATTAACGTCAATTGAACGAGATGAACAAAAATTAAATGTTAATCCGCTCACGGGGGCATTACTATCTGTTTTTGCATTCTTTATGTGTATCCCTGAATTGATCATGACTGATGGTAAAATCAGCTTGATTGCTTCTATCAATGAGACAGAAACTGTAGTAAATGGTATTAGGATGGGCTCTTTTGTCGAACGTTTAGGAACTTCAGGAATCTTTACAGCTATTATTATGTCGATTATTGCGGTCGAATTGTATTGTATGTGTGTCAAGAGAAATTGGGTCATAAAAATGCCAGATGTTGTTCCGCCAGGAGTTTCTCGTTCTTTCACTGCTCTGATCCCAACATTTGTCATTGCGTTTGTGGTGATGATCATCAATGGATTATTAGTTGCACTAGGAACGGATATCTTCAAAATGATTGCTATCCCATTTGGGTTTGTTACGCAGTTGACGAATACATGGCTTGGTGTCATGGTGATTTATTTCTTGATCCATGCATTGTGGATCGTAGGGATCCATGGAGCGAATATCATCACTTCTTTCTTGACCCCGATCGTATTAGCTAATATGGCAGCTAACGCACAAGGCGCAAATTATCCGTTGGCAGGAGAATTCAACAATTCTTATGTAACCGTTGGTGGATCAGGTGCGACTTTAGGATTGATCATCTTTATTGCATTCCTCGCGAAATCTGATCAGCTGAAAGTGTTAGGAAAAGCCTCACTTGTACCAGGATTATTCAACATCAATGAACCAATCATTTTCGGGATGCCAATCGTCTACAATCCCTATTTAGCGGTTCCGTTTTTCTTAGCTCCGATGGCTTCTGCTACACTCGCTTATTTTGCCATTCGGCTGGAAATCGTCAAACCGATGCTTGCACAGATGCCGTGGCCTTCACCAGTCGGGATCGGAGCATTTGTTGGTAGTGGTGGTGATTGGAAAGCGGCTGTGTTAGCAGTCATTTGTGCAATCATCGCATTCATTATCTGGTTCCCATTTATCAAATTCTATGATAATAAATTATTAAATGAAGAAAGAGAAAAGGCAGCAGAATTAGCTAGTGAAAAGTTAAAATGATTTCTAAGAAAAAAGGAACTGTGACAAAAAATCACAGTCCCTTTTTTTCTTAGAAATGGGAAACCACTAGTATATAAATACCATTATTCTTCAATCAACCGCTTCACGATTGCATAATCCCCTTCATAAGGTTCATCTACACCATTGATTTTTTGATAGGGATCCACGCCTTTTCCCGCAATAACGACTGAATCTTGCGGAGCGCTTTCTGCTAAAGCGCGTCGAATCGCTTCAGGACGATCCATTTCATAATGAACGATCAAATCTGGATTAGTAATTGCTTCATTGATTTCTTCCGCGATTTTTTTCGGATCTTCAAATGCTGGGTCATCTGCCGTCAAAAAGGCGATGTCAGCTGTTTCTGATAGCACTTTTCCAAAATCATGTCGACGGGAGATTGCTTTGTTTCCTGGGCTGCCTAATACAACAATTACACGGCCATCTGGATGTTCATTTTTGGCAAATTCCAGCAATGTTTTCAAGCTTAGATAATTATGTGCATAGTCCACATAGACATGCGCTCCATTGGATTGGATCAATTGATCCATTCGGCCTGGTACACGAGCTTCTTTTAATCCGTCTTGTGCATCTTGACTGGAGGCACCTGTTAGTGCTGCGGCAATGATCGCACTGGCTGCATTTTCTTGGTTGAATCCTCCAGCCAGCAAAATATCATAAGCAGTATCGCAGATAGCTAAGCGATCTTCATGAGAAGATAAAGTAAAACCGTGAGTACCTTTATCTGAACGGATCACTTGATAATTGCTTTCTTCCGAACGACCATAAGTGATCGTTGGAATCTGGAATAGATCGGCTGTTTCCCTAAGTAAATCAAAATAGTCACTTTCATGATTTAAAACAACTGTTTTTGAATTCAAGATCAATTGTCGCTTGCAATAGAAATAGTCATCAAATGTCGGATGTTCGATCGGACTGATATGGTCAGGCGAGATATTCAAGAAGATTCCGACATCTAAAGTCAAGCCGTATACGCGTTGTGTTTTGTAAGCTTGTGAAGAAACTTCCATCACTAGATGAGTCATACCATTTTCAACTGCTTCTGACATCATACGATATAAATCTAATGACTCAGGCGTTGTCAAATGGGATTTGAAATATGTTTTGCCATTTAACGTTGTATTCATAGTAGAAAGCAATGCTGTTTTTTTATTTGTTGTGTGATCCAAGATTGCTTTTGTAAAGTACGCAGCAGTTGTTTTACCTTTTGTTCCAGTGAATCCGATCACTTTCAATTTATTTTGCGGATAGTCGTAAAAAGCCATAGCAAGAAGCGCCATTGCTTTACGGATATCCGTTACGATGATTCCTACTGCTGAATTTTCGTATGGTTGTTCTGATACATAATATTGAATACCCTGTTCGATTGCTGAATCCAAATATTCTTCTTTGAAATTCATTCCTTTACAGAAAAACAAAGTAGAAGCATCAGCTTTTCTTGAATCATAACTTAACTGAAGAAATTCAGCTTTTTCTGGTACATCAAGATGCCAGCCTCTTGTTGAAACAAATTCTTTTAATAGATTTTCTTTTAATAGTAAATGACGGATGTCTTCTAAAGAGAAGCTCATTGATTGATCCCTCGCTTCATTCAATTTCTTGGTTTATTATAGCACACTCTTTTTAATATATCGTTTGTTTCCGCTATGACAAAATCCAGCTTTATTCAAATTTTCTTGACACAGGGGACAAGCGGATGAGTATTTTCATAAACAATGAACTGACTGTAATAGATAGGAGAATGAATAGTGTCTCCAACAATCCAAAAACATAATAATTCAAAAAGACGATAAGACTATTGGTAAGTAAAAGTCCTTGCGGCATTGGAAGTCGAAAAAATTTGTGGAAAATAATCGGCGGTATCGTTATACCGCCATTTGAGGCCCCGACTGTGTACAATGTGTAAACCCCAAGACTGAACAAAAGACTTCCTGAAATCAGTGAAAAGAAATGTGAGGAGATCATTTCCACTTTTGGAACAATCTCTAAAACAACAGGAAAAAGCAGACTTCCCGCTACAGTCTTAAAAAATACTGATTTTCCTAATAGGACAGCGGCTAGAAGCAGCATCATAAGATTGATGCTCCAAACAGTAACTGAGCGTTGGATAGAAAAGGCCGTTTCAACTAAATGTCCGATGGCGCCCACTCCGGCGGAAGCTATATCGTGAGGGAGCAAGAACCAATTCAATCCAACTGTGATAAAGAAAAGACCTAAAAATATAACGGGTAGTTTTTTTATTTCTTGTGTCATTGATATCTCCTATAAATGTTAGCCATAAAAGGCTGTATATTTCTTTACTTTACCAAAAAAACGAAACCGAATTCAAAAAAACGATTGTTCTTATAAAAGTTATATAAAATCGATTGCCAGTTTCTGTTTTACCAATTAAAATGATAGTAATGTTTTGTAGAAAGTTGGAATCTGACCGATGGATAATCAAAGAAAACCAGCATTAGATCAATTAACACCGCAAGAAAAAATGGCACGAGGCTCTGCTTGGATGACCGCCAGTAATATCATTTCAAGATTGCTAGGCGCTGTCTATATCATTCCCTGGTATGCTTGGATGGGCGAAAATGCTAAGGCTGCCAATGGATTATTCAATATGGGATACAATATATATGCATTGTTTCTACTGATCTCTACAGCAGGAATACCTGCTGCGATTGCAAAACAAACTGCACGCTATAATTCATTGAATGAATATGGCACTTCACGACGATTATTTATCCGTGCATTACAGATGATGGGCGGGTTAGGCCTATTGTTTGCTTTGTTCATGTACATCGCCTCTCCTTGGCTAGCCCATGCTTCTGGTGGCGGAGAAGAACTGATTCCAACGATGCGTTCTTTGAGTATCGCTGTATTGGTTTTTCCTTTTATGAGTGTGATACGAGGGTATTTTCAAGGCAATCAAGAGATGATGCCTTATGCGCTGTCGCAGATTGTAGAACAGGTGGCACGTATTTTTTATATGCTATTGGCTACATTCATCATCATGAAAGTCATGGATGGTGACTATGTGACGGCGGTCACGCAATCAACTTTCGCGGCATTTATCGGTATGCTAGCAAGTATTCTTGTCCTTTTGTATTTTTTGAAGAAACATCAAGCGTATACATCGGCGTTTATTCACTACAGCGAAAACAAAGTAAATATTGCAACGAAGGAATTGTTGTTAGATACCGTTAAAGAAGCGATTCCGTTTATTATTGTGGGTTCAGGGGTAACGATCTTCAAATTAGTCGATCAGTTCACTTTTATGAAGATCATGTCTGCATCCACCGAGTATTCCAATGCACAGTTACTGGATCTTTTTTCGATTTTTAGTGCCAATCCAGATAAGTTGACGATGGTAGTTATCGCATTGGCAACATCGATCGCGTCTACTGGGTTACCGTTGATTACAGAAGCTGTTACGTTGAAAGATCGAGTAGGTCTGGCAAAATTGACAAGCGGAAATTTACAGTTGTTTTCATTTTTTATGTTTCCGGCGACATTTGGTGTTATGTTACTTGCCTATCCGCTAAATACATTATTTTATACACCGGATTCTCTAGGAAGTAATGTACTGATCCAAGCAAGTTTTGTAGGACTCTTCCTAGGACTATATATGCTAGTTTCCAACATGCTGCAAGGAATGTTTGAAAACAAGGCGGCAATTAATTGTTTGGTTATTGGGTTTCTAGTGAAACTCCTTCTTCAATACCCAGCCATTCGTTTATTTGAAGTATACGGCCCTTTATTGGCGACAATGATCGGATTTGCTGTGTCTTGTACCCTGATCTTAAAGAGAATCCATGAAGTAGCCCGCTTTAAACCAAGTTTTGTCTGGCGCAGGACATTGCTGATCTTTATTCTTACCTTGATTATGCTTTTGGCTTCGTGGATCACAAAGATGATTTTTGGTGCTTTTTTAAACGAAGATAGCAAATTCCAGTCTCTATTGTTGATTCTTGTAGTAGCAGGTATAGGGGCTTTAGTGTATGGTTATTTAGCTTTGAAAATCCGCTTGGCAGAAAGACTACTAGGACCAGGAATAGCGCGTTTACGACATAAATTAAAAATAAAATAAGTGAATCAGAAGAGCTAGATTGATGCTCTTTTGAAATGGGGGAAACGCATGCGTTTAGATAAGTTTTTAGCAGATATGGGACTTGGCAGCCGCAAAGAAGTCAAAGGATTGATCAAAAAAGGAACGATCGAAGTCAATGGACAAGTGGTGAAAAGCGATAAAGCGCAAGTAAATGAATTCGAAGATGCGGTTACTTATTTAGGAGAAATCATTACGTATCAAAAAGATTTTTACTACATTTTGCATAAACCTGCAGGAGTCATTTCTGCTACTCAGGATAATCATGATCAAACCGTAATCGATTTATTGGAAGACCAGGATTATCGGGAAGATCTTTTTCCAGTCGGCCGATTAGATAAAGACACAGAGGGCCTCTTGATTTTAACGAATGACGGGGTGTTTGCCCATCAGTTACTATCACCTAAAAAACATGTGGAGAAAGAATATCTAGCTGAGGTTAGCGGTATAATGACAGAAGAAGATATCCGTTTATTTGCAGAAGGACTGATTATTGATGGCGATGAGCAGACATTGCCGGCAAAGCTCCAAATTGATCAAGTAGATCAAGAAACAGAAACTTCAATTATCCGTCTGATTTTGCATGAAGGAAAGTTTCACCAAGTTAAGCGAATGGTCAAAGCAGTAGGAAAAGAAGTCTTATATTTAAAAAGAATCCGTATGGGAAAATTTTGGCTGCCTAAAGATTTGAATAAAGGGCAATATCGACCCATGACCAAAGAAGAGCTAGAACAAGTGAGAGAAAAATAATTGAATGGATAGCTAAAAGAATAAGCAGAGTAGTTGTAGCGCCATCTGAAAAGCAGACTTGTCCGTCTGACTTTCGGATGGCTTTTTTGTGAAATTTCGGCTTATTTCCGTAGAAGCTACTTCTGGAAGACCGTTTGTTCGGAATAAGGGACTGTGACAAGACTTTTGTCAAAGTCCCCATTGTTCCTTGTGACTTAGAGTTAGATAGTAAGGACACGATCTCCCTAATACTCAGGCCAAAACGCTGAATTCACAACCTCTGATAAACGGTGTTCAATCAGCTGACCCTCGGTATTAGCTCAAAAAACGGCAAAATATGAGGAACTATTTTCCCGTTTTTTTCTCTAATACTCAGGACAAAACGCTGATTTCACAACCTCTCCTATACTTTGTTTCATTTTCCCTATACTTTGTTTATTTATTCTCATTATTGAAAGCGCTATAATTACGTTGCGAATGAATCGAAAGGGGTTTTTAGATGAAAAAACGAAAGGGGTTCAATCATTTTTTTATGAATCTATGGCGTTATAAAGCACTTGTCCTGATGGCTGTACCGGGTATGCTTTGGATGATTTTTTTCTTTTACATACCTGTAATGGCGAATGTCGTAGCATTCAAAAATTTTCATATTTCAGCAGATGGGTTCTTGGCTAGCTTGAGGGAAAGTCCTTGGGTGGGTTGGGAAAATTTCAAATTTTTATTTTCTTCGGATCAAGCATTTCTCATCACTAAAAATACAATTTTATATAATGTAGCATTTATCCTTTTGAATCTGCTGATCTCAGTCGTATTTGCAATCATTATGAGCGAGTTGAGAAATAAACGACTCGTTAAAGTTTATCAAACGATGTCCTTACTACCTTATTTTCTATCTTGGGTCATTATCAGTTACTTTGTTTACGCTTTTTTAAGTCCTGACAAAGGAATATTCAATCAGTGGATCACTGGACATGGAGGAGAAGCTGTCAATTGGTATAATGAACCGAAATATTGGCCGTTTATCTTGGTGTTCATTGGTACATGGAAAGGGATTGGTTATAACAGCATTATTTACTTTGCATCTGTTATGGGAATCGATCCGACTTATTATGAAGCTGCTATGGTTGATGGAGCTAGCAAATGGCAGCAGATCAAACATGTGACGATACCACAACTTATTCCACTAATGACGATTTTAACGATTTTAGCCGTAGGAAACATTTTCCGAGCTGATTTTGGCCTGTTTTATAACATTCCTAGGAATTCCGGTGCATTATATGATGTGACTCAAGTTTTGGATACGTATATCTACAATGGCCTGACATCCACAGGAGATTTTGGTATGACGGCTGCTGCAGGACTTTACCAATCAGTTGTCGGCTTTGTCTTGTTGATGATCACAAATACGATCGCCCGACGTTTTGATAGCGATTCTGCATTATTCTAAGGAGGAAAAAAATGAAAAAAAAAGAAAGTGGAGAGAGTCCAAGTCCGCTCTTTCAATAAGACGGCTAATTTTTTCTCTAATATAATGATTGCACTCTTTGCTATTTCCTGTATTTTGCCATTTATATTTGTTATCGCCATCTCTTTTACCGATGAGTCCATATTGTCGACTCACGGGTACAGTTTTTGGCCAGAAAAGTTCAGTATATTTGGTTATACGTACTTGTTCGACCAGATGCAGGATAAAATTTTCCAAGCGCTTTTCGTCACTGTACTTGTTACTGTTTTAGGTACACTGATCAATAGCACGGCTACTTCTTTATATGCTTATGCGATTTCACGGTCAAACTTTCCATTCCGTCGTTTTTTTACCGTTTTTTGTTTGATTACGATGTTGTTCTCACCAGGGATGGTGGCCAATTATCTTGTTATGACAAATCTTCTTCAGTTAAAAGATACGATTTGGGCATTGATCTTGCCAATGGCTGTCAGTCCCTTCAATATTATTGTGATGCGCACATTCTTTAAACGTTCGGTCTCTGATTCGATTATTGAATCGGCACGGATCGATGGAGCTAGCGAACTGCGAATATTTGTTCAGATCGTTTTACCGTTAGCTGTTCCAGGTATTGCGACAATCAGTTTATTTGCCGCATTGGGTTACTGGAATGACTGGTTCAATGCTTTACTATACATCCAAGATGATAAGCTAGTTCCACTACAGTATCTTTTGATGAAAATCCAAAGTAATATTCAATATCTGACACAAAATTCAGGAGCAGGAAGCCAATTGACAGGCGGATTAGCCTCAGTTCCAGGAGAATCTGCCAGAATGGCGATCGTAGTCATCTCGACGTTGCCTATTGCGATCAGCTATCCATTTTTCCAGAAGCATTTTGTCAAAGGTCTAACAATCGGCGGAGTAAAAGAATAAAGAAACAAAAATATAAATCATAAAATTAGTAGGAAGAAAAATGAAGTTATGGAAGAAACTAGCCTTTACAGGTGTTTCAGCGTTGTTGTTGGGAACATTAGCAGCATGCGGAGGTTCTGGTTCTAAAGACCAGGCAGAAGCTAGCAATTCGGACACTTTGCAGATGTATCAAATCGGAGATAAACCAGATAATTTCGATCAATTGATGGAGGTAGCAAACAAACGAATCGAAAAAGAGATCGGTGTAAAAGTCAATATCAATTACATTGGCTGGGGCGATTACGAAAAGAAAATGAACGTCATCATTTCTTCCGGGGAAAATTATGATATCGCCTTTGCGAACAACTATGTTTCCAATGCCCAAAAAGGAGCCTTTGCTGATTTGACTGAATTAGCGCCTAAGTACGCTGAAAAAGCTTATAATGATTTAGATGAAGCATATATTAAAGGAAATCTGGTCAATGGAAAATTATATGCTTTCCCAGTCAATGGAAATGTCTTTGTTCAACAAGTACTTACTTTTAACAAAGCTTTACTAGATAAATACGATCTTTCAATTGATGGAATCCAATCTTACGCTGATGCAGAAAAAGTCTTGAAGGAATTCCATGAAAAAGAACCAAACACGGCAGCTTTTGCCATTGGACAAGGCTTCAAAGTCCAAGGGAACTTTGATTATCCTTTAGGGAATACGTTACCGTTTGCTATTGATCTGGATGGAGATGATTCGAAAATCATCAACCAATACGATAATGAAACGTATATCGGACTGTTACGTACAATGCATAGCTGGTACAAACAAGGACTCATTCCAAGTGACGCTGCAACGAGCAATAAGGATTATCCACTAGAAGGAAATACTTGGCTAATGCGTGGAGAAACACAAGGACCGTATGATTATGGCGATACGATTTTGACAAATGCAGCAAAACAAGAACTTGTTTCAAAAGCAATTACTGTTCCACTAAAATCTACAGCTCAAGCACAAATGGCAAATTTTGTCGTATCAAATACTTCAAAAAATAAAGAAAAATCAGTAGAACTTCTAGGGCTGCTTAACAGTTATCCAGAATTATTGAATGGGCTTGTTTGGGGGATCGAAGGAGAAGCATGGGAAAAAGTCGATGGTTCAGATGATAAAATCAAATTGCTAGATGGTTATCAGCCAAATACACATATGTCTGCTTGGAATACAGGAAACAACAAGATTCTATATACACAAGAGTCTATTACGGATGACATGATTGCCAAACGTGATCAATCGATTGCTGATGCAGAAACTTCACCGATTTTAGGATTCAGCTTCAACACTGACAGTGTCAAAACAGAATTAAGTAATATTTCTAATGTCATGAATCAATATTTAGATGGATTGAATACAGGGACTGTTGATCCAGATGAAACATTACCGAAATTGAAAGACGCTTTGGACAAGGCTGGCTATGATAAGGTATTGAAAGAAATGCAAAAACAATATGATGAGTTCCGACAAGAATAATAATGAATAAAGACAAAGGGGTTGTGACAAAAGACGTGTCACAACCTCTTGTTCCGAATAAACGGTGTTCAAAAGCCAGTTTCTCGGTATTAAGCTAAATTTATGTAAAAATGTGGAAAGCCATATTCACAAAATTTTTCTTACTACTCGAAACTAAGCGGCTATTTCACAACCTCTTGGTAAACGGTGTTCAATCAGCTGATCCTCGGTATTAGCTCACAAAACGACAAAATATGAGGAACTATTTTTCCGTTTGTTTCTCTAATAATCAGGTCAAGGTGCTGATTTCCCAACCTTTTTTTGTATAATGAGAAAGTATAAACTTAATGTTTGGAGGAGAAGATATGTTAGGGAAGGTTTTGGAAGAGTTATTTATCCGGATCTGGGTCGTTATAAAACTAACCTTGTATTTCTGGATATATACATTTGCCGGCGGGATCATCTTTGGATTAGGTGCGGCATGGAAAACAGTCAATGAACTATTTTATTTGTACGGATTCGAGTATAAAGAAATCACAATAAAAAGAGGCTGGAATATATATAAAAGAAATTTTTTAAGAGGCAATCTGCTATTTAGTTTATTTTTATCTGGTACTGCTTTATTGAGTTACAATTTATATTTATCTGTTCAAATCAAAGGGCTCATTTTTTTAGCTATTGATTTTATTTTACTTTTTGCCTTGCTCTGCCTATTTGCTACTTATCAATACAGTATGATTTTAGATAGTGAATATACGATCTCTGTTCCTAATCTGCTAAAGCTAAGTTTTATTTCGGTTTTTTCCAGCTTTTCGTCTTTTCTAAAAATAATTATTGGTAGCGGTATAATTTTAGGCGTGACTTGGCAATTCAAAGGATTGATCCTGTTTGGTGTCATTGGTCTTTTGACAGTTTGGAATGGTACGATGACAACACACTGGCGTGAAGAATTAGATAAACAGTTGGAAAGTTATGAATAAGTTTCGGATTCTATTTTCAAAAGGAACCTTACTCAATCGTCTGTTGCGGAAATACGCGGTTATCATGATCGGTGTAACGATGACTGCTACCGTTATTTTTAGTATCCATACTTGGGAACAAAATCAAAAACAGGCAGAAAACATGACAAGTGATGCCGTTCAAAGCACAAGCAGAATGCTGAATGATAAAACAACCTTGAGTAGGATCATCAAAAACCAGCTTGTAGGGAATTCCGAAAAGATCGAAAATGTGACGACCTACTTAACAAAACCCATAGATCAGTATCTGATGTATGTATACGAACAGCAAAACAGTACCGATGAATTAGTTTCTTTCCCAAATCAAATCAAAGATCTCTACGCAAATTATGAAGAACTAAGTGCGATATATATCGTGTTGAATCAACTACCGGAGTATTATGAATCTTCTAGAGAAAACAAAGGTGGGGAAATAAAAAAGGGGACACCAAAATTACTAGACGCTTTTTATATCAAGTTGCCTATCACACAAGGAGGAGCTGAGTCAGGAAGTATTTTTATTGGTTTTCAAAAGAAAGAACTAGATATGATTTTAGAAAATCTAACGTCATTCAATGGACTCTCTTTATACATGATTTCTGGAACGACAAATCGACTATACACATTCCATGATAATAAAATAGCTAAAGAAACGTTTGAAAGACAAGAAATGATCATCACAGAGAGTCTGCAGAAAAATTCACAATTGCCGATTGACGATCTGGAAAAAAACAATTTTGTTCAACACCAAGAACTGTCTGATGATTATCGTATATTAGCTGTACTAGATAAAAAAAGTGTAAAAATCGAAACGGGAAAAAATCTTGCCCCGCTGATCATTGGTATCATTATTTTAGACAATATATTGCTTATCTTTCTTTATAAAACATTCAAGCGATATTCACAGCAAGTATCTATCGTCATGCAGGCCATGGATCAAACAGCAGCAGGGAATTTAGAGACGCGGATCGACATAACAAACACGGAATATGAACTGAAGGAACTTTCAATCGGTATCAACGAAATGTTGGATAGCATCAATCAGTTTGTAGAAGACATCTACAAATTAGAAATCAAACAGCAAGACGCACATATGCGGGCGCTTCAAGCACAGATCAATCCACATTTTTTATATAATACATTAGAATATATCCGAATGTATGCAATCAGCGAAGGAAGTGAAGAATTAGCAGATGTTGTATATGCGTTTTCCGCTTTGCTTCGAAACAATACGAATCAAGAGAAAACGATCACTTTAAAAGAAGAACTGGACTTTTGCGAAAAATATGTCTATTTGTATCAAATGCGTTATCCTAATCGAGTAGCCTATCATTTTATGATCGATCCTGATTTGGAAAAGATCGAAGTACCTAAATTTGTGATCCAGCCATTAGTTGAAAATTATTTTAAACACGGTATTGATTTTACTCGATTCGATAATGCGCTAAGTGTCAAAGTCTTGCAGGAAGGCAAACGGGTAAGGATCATCATCAAAGATAATGGAAAAGGGATGACTGAAAAACGGCTAAAACAGGTGGAAGAAAAACTGTCTCATCCTAAAGTGGAACTTCACGGATCTATCGGTCTGCAAAACGTGAATGAACGTTTACGTGCCAGCTTCGGCAGCAGTTATTATATGTCGCTTGAGAATAATGAGACAGGTGGACTGACCGTTTCTATTACATTCAAGGAGGGATGAGCGTGTATCAAGTGTTATTGGTAGATGATGAATACATGATTTTGAATGGGTTAAAAAAGATAATTGATTGGCAAAGTTTAGGCTTTCAAATAGTAGCAACAGCAGAGAATGCCAAAGAAGGACTAGCTGTACTTGAACAGCGACAGATTGATTTAGTAGTAACGGATGTGACAATGCCAGAAATAAATGGACTGGAATTTATTGAAGCGGCTCAAAAAGAACGTCATAATTTTGAATTTATGATTTTATCAGGATACCAAGAGTTCGATTATTTGAAAGGAGGTATGCAATTAGGCGCCGTGAATTATTTGATGAAACCCGTGAATAAGTTCGAATTGGTTGAAAGCCTCAAGAAAATCAAAACACGGTTAGATCAGCAAAATGAACAAAAAAATCAACAAGAAATCTATCAAGAACTGTTATTCAGTCAATGGTTGAATGAAGAATTGGATGAAATAAGTGAAGAAGAAATAATAGGACAAATAAGTGAGAAGCAACATAGGATAGTATTGATTCAACTGGCAAGAACTCATGATACTCTTATCAATAGATGGTTGCAAGAACGGCAACAAATCTTTTACTATCAACGAAATTACGGAGACCGTGTATTGATCACGTTGTTGTTGGAGGCAGATGAAGTTGATGGCTTCTGTTGTTTTGTTCAAGAAAACTTTCCTGATCAGGAATGGCTGATTAGTATCGGGGAAGAGACAGATTTTTTGGACAAAATCCCTGAAACATTCCAACAAGCGAAAGACAATCTACAGTTGCATCAATTTTATGGAGATAAAGACGAGCATGTTTTTTACGCAGTACAAGCAGAAACAAAAGATCAAACCATCGATTTTTCAAGTTTCAGACGCGTGCTACAAAATAAACAATTGGAAGTCGCTCAAAAAATGATCACTGATTTTTTTGAACAGTTTCAGTTAGCAGCCATGATGCCGGAAGATATACGATATTCCAGTTTTTTACTGTTTATGGAGATTCAACGGGAATTGATTGATCTGGAAGATGAGGAATATTTACAAGGAATCGAAAAAATCCATCAGGCAAAAACGGTGCAAGAACTTCAGCAGCTACTTCTGTCATTCATCAAAAAGTATCAGAGACAGAAAAAGTACAGTGACAATGTGGAAAAAGTAATCGTAATCCTGCACCAGCATTATCAAGAACCACTTACACTCAAAGAAGTGTCAGAAAACCTGCATTTAAATGTCATGTATCTAGGACAGCTGTTCAAAAAAGAAACGAAAAAAAGTTTTTCAGCTTATTTGAACCATTTACGTATGGAAAAAGCGAAACAACTGCTTTTGCACAGTAATCAAAACATCAATGAGATAGCAAGTGAGATTGGCTACAACAACACCACGTATTTCTCTAAATTATTCAAGAAAATCGTCGGCAGATCCCCTAAAGAGTACCGAGAAAACAGTGGAGAATCATAAAAGAAAAAGCCAATGTAATGAAATAACTTATAAAAAATTGTCTAGAAATCTAATTTTTGGCTGTTCTTATTACTTGAGGCAAGGCAGCTTTTTCACGACCTCTCGATAAACGGAGTTCAAAAGCCAGTTTCTCGGTATTAAGCCAAATTTATGCAAAAATGTGAAAAGCCATTTTCACAAAATTTTTCTTAATACTCGAAACTAAACAGCTTTTTCACGACCTCTCCACTAAACGGTGTTCAATCAGCTGACCCTCGGTATTAGCTCAAAAAATGGCAAAATATGAGGAACTATTTTGCCATTTGTCTCTCTAATACTCAGGTCAGAACGCTGATTTCACAACCTCTCAATAAACGGTGTTCAAAAGCTTGCATCTGCGGTAATAAGACCAACCAAACGAAAAATATGAGGAGCTATTTTTGCTTGGTTGTTCTTATTACTTGATGCAGGGCAGCTTTTTCACAACCTCTTGTTAATTATAGTTTGATAAGGAAAAAGGCAAATCTTTTGCTTGATATTTCTTAGGGTGAGGGACGATCCCTAATTGGTAAGAGATCGTGCCGCCTTTCAGCAAATCTTGATGGGTAAAATATAATTTCGTATATTCTTTGTCCATCCGTTTGATTTTATGGATAAATTGTTGCTGCGGCCGATTAGGCGTTGCTTCAATCGTCAATTCCTTTCCATTTGACAAAAGCAAAACAGCCTTGTCAATTAATGGCATACCGATAACATATTCACCGGTTCCAGGCGTGACAGGATAAAATCCCAGACTATTGAAGATATACCAAGCGGACATACTTCCATTGTCCTCATCTCCAGGGTAACCCATTGGAGAATCGTCGAAGGTCTGAGTCATCAACTGTTTAAGCAGTGGCTGTGCCATTTCAGGTTGTCCTATATAACTGAACAAGTAAGGATAGTGAAAACTTGGCTGGTTTGAAATAGCTAATTGTCCAAATTCTATCGCGGCCATCTCACTCATTTCGTGGATCTCAAAACCATATCCTCCTGGGTCAAACGTTGGGGGCTGATTGCACAGCTCAATGAGTTTTTCTTTATATCTCTCACTGCCACCATATTTTCCGATCAGTCCTGAAAAATCGTGATAAACAGCAAAGCTGCTTTGCCAAGCACTTCCTTCTGCATAATCTTGTCCCCAACGATTAGCTGAAAATGGTTCTCTGAACTTGCCATCTTTATCTTTTGAACGCATAAATCCTGACTCATAGTCAAAGATATTTTGATAGTTCAATGATTGCTGCTGATATTTCTTCGCCATTTCCTCCTCTTCTATTACCTTGGCAACTTGGCTAATACAAAAATCGCTATAAGCATAGTCTAATGTGTGATTGACTTATTCGTGGTAGTGATTAGGAACATAGCCATATGTCAAGTAATCTTCTGTTCCTTGTCGTCCATAATTTGGATGTTTGCTTTGAACCGTAGCACCTTTTTCCGTTGCCGTTAGAAATTCAGGCATCAAGTCTCGTCGGATATCTTTTACAGCAGCATCTGCAATGACCGCATCGATCAATGTCCCAGGCATAAGTCCACGTTCATCAGGAGACAGCCATTTTGGCAAATAGCCACTTTCTCTATAGCTGTTCAAAAAACCTTCCAGCATTTCTTCGTATTTTTCTACAGCAATCAAAGAATAAAGAGGATAAACCGTTTTATACGTATCCCAAAAACCATTATTTGTATAGAGAACACCAGGTTTTATAGATCGACTAGTCGTATCATAGTGGATTTTTTGCCCACTAGGATCAATTTCATAAAATGTTTGTGGAAATAAAAACACCCGATATAAATTATGATAAAACGTCCGCAATTGTTGTTGATCATGGTGTGTGAGCTGTATACGATCAAAATAGGACTGCCATTGTTCTTGACTGTGAGCAAGGTAAGTCTCTTTGCTTTGGTTTTGTTCTAGTTCCAGGTTATAAGCTGCTTGTTCCGAGCTGATAAAAGATGTCCCAAATCGGATAGTTTGTTTTTTTGTCTGTTCAAAATACAACGGGATCGAGTCGCTATTTTTGTTGGAAACAGCTAACTCATCAATTGTTAAAGGATATTCAAATCTCAATATAAAATAAAAAGAAAAATCAGGATCTTCTGAACCAGCAAAATGTGTGATTTTTCCTTCCACTGTGTAAGGATCTATAACAAAGAGCTGATGGCGTCCCGGAAAGGATAAAAGTAAACCGCTATCATTTTTGCTGTAATCAATAGATAAGATTCCGCCATACATGCTAGGTATCAATGTAGAACAGATGCCATAACGTAATTGACAGATCGACAGATGAGTCGGGCAAAATATACTTTCTTCTGGGCGGTAAGAACTTTGAGCATGGAAAAGGGTGTTCTCCTGTAGTTTTCCATTGATCGGCGTAAACAGCATATGACTGAAATCACCCATCCAAGGACTTGGTTGATGGGTAAGACGGTAGCCTTGAAAAACGCGGTCATCAGGATGAAACCACCAGCTGCCGTTTTGATCCGTAGTTTGCGGTGCAAAATAATTCATCCCAAAAGGAACGCCAGTATAAGGCTGGCAGTTCCCATTAGAGAAATTTGGCTGATTCGCTGTTGCATGTCTAGTATCTATTTGACCGATATTCATTTTATTTCTCCTTTGTTGATTGTCTTTTGATGAATGAAACTGGAAATTTACTATCGGATGGTCGATCTTTTGTCTCTAACCAAGTGACCAAAGCATCTCCCGCAAGCTTACCTAACTGTTCAAAATCTTGTGCGATGGTTGTCAGTGGCGGGTCAACAAGAGCTGCTGCTTGGATATCATCAAATCCGATAATTGAAAAATCTTCAGGGATATGATAACCATGCTGTCTCAAGAGATTCATGGTCTGGATAGCGACAACATCGTTTTCACAAACAAAAGCAGTTACTTCATACTTAGTGATATAAGAAAGCAATTCATCTAATGTCGCGCTTTTGTCATCCAGTGAAGTGTGGAAAGTCAAACCAGCTTTGTCCAATGCTTCAAGGTAACCAAGGTAACGCTGTCGAACGGATTGTGGATGAGTCTGCGTACCAAACAAATAAGCGATTTTTGAATGACCCTGTTCGATCAAATAAGAGGCAGCAAGCGCACCGCCTTGGAAATTATCGGAAAGAACGGTAGGAAAAGGTAACTCATAGATTTTTTTATCTAATACGACGACAGGGAATTCTTTCAATGAAAGCTCAAAAAGTAAGTCAAGATGTTGTTCTGTATCAAGAGCATAATAAATCAATCCGTCAAATTCATTGATTAGCTCTTTTGCTGTTTTATTTTGTAGAAAGTCAAGCGTCGTCATCATGACATCAATCTGTTTATCTTGCATCACAGGGTTCAATCCCTTGCTAAAATCACCAACAGACAAATCAGCGACATATGGAAGAAGAAACAGAATCCGTCGTGTTTTTGTAGGAGAAGCAAGCATCTGTTCCGGAGAAGCGGATTTAACGAAACTGCCTTTCCCGCGAACGCGATAAATAAGTCCTAATTGCTCTAATTCAGTCAATGCACGTTTGGAAGTGATTCTGCTTACTTTATAGGTACGTGAAAGTTCTTTTTCAGTTGGTAGTTGGCTGTCTACAGGTAATTCACCAGTTAAAATAGCCGTTTGCAAATCATTAAATATTGTCTGGTACAATGGTTGATTCATATAAACACCTCTTAATGATATATCATATTTAAATAATACCATAATGGATGAAAAAGTAAATAAAAAGATATTTTTTGAAAGCGTAGACATAATTGGTTGTATGAAGTATAATCTTTAAAGATATATCAAATAGAAAGAAGGTTTTATTAGTGGTTTATAAAGATATACCAAAATCGGTGCAGAAATTTATGGAAGATATCACACAAAAATGTGGGGATATCCATGCGGACTGGGCAAAGAATTTTACAGCAGCATTTGCCAATACTCTGTTGACAACAGTCAAAAAGCAAAATGACGGAACCACCTTTTTATTGACGGGAGACATTCCAGCGATGTGGTTAAGAGACTCTACTGCACAAGTTCGTCCTTATTTAGTGATTGCAAAAGAAGATGAGGAATTAGCTGACATGATCAGCGGGTTAGTCAAAAAGCAATTTTTTTATATCAATATCGATCCATATGCGAATGCCTTCAACGAAGAAGCTAACGGTGCTGGCCACCAAACAGATCATACAAAAATGAACGATTGGATCTGGGAAAGAAAATATGAAATTGATTCTTTATGCTACCCAATACAGTTGGCCTATCTTCTTTACAAAAATACAGGAAAAACTGATCAATTCAATCAATCTTTTATTGAAGGTATCAAAAAAATCTTGGACGTGTTCAAAACAGAGCAAGATCATGAACACTCTCCTTATACATTTGTACGAGACACGACAAGAAAAGAAGATACGCTGATCAATGACGGTCGAGGTGCAAAAACAGCTTTTACAGGAATGACATGGTCTGGTTTCCGTCCTAGCGATGATGCTTGCCGTTATGGATATCTGGTACCATCCAATATGTTTGCGGTGGTCGTGTTAGGTTATGTGGAAGAAATTTTTCAAACGATACTCGATGATAAAGAAATTGTACAGCAAACACAGAAATTGAAGAAAGAGATCCAAGATGGGATTCAGAATCACGGACGAACGGTTAATCAAAAAGGGCAAACGATTTATGCATATGAAGTAGATGGAATGGGAAACGCCACAGTCATGGATGACAGTAATGTGCCCAATCTGATCGCCGCACCTTACTTGGGATATTGTTCTGAACAAGAGGAAGATTATCTGCAAACAAGAAGAACATTGTTGAGTAAAGAAAATCCATATTTCTATGAAGGAAAGTACGCAAAAGGAATTGGATCCTCCCATACGCCAGAAAAATACGTTTGGCCGATTGCATTAGCTATGGAAGGAATGACAACGTCAGACAAATCTGAAAAAGAGCGGATATTGAATTTACTTGTAGCAACTGACGCAGGAACACACCTTATGCACGAAGGATTCGATGTGAACAATCCTGAAAATTATACGAGAGAATGGTTTTCTTGGGCAAATATGATGTTTTGCGAATTAGTCATGGATTACTTTGATATTAGAGTAGAAAAGTAGGAGGTATCGTAAATGAAAAAGAAAGTATATATCATTTCTCATAGCCACTGGGATCGTGAATGGTACATGGCTTACGAACAGCATCACATGCGACTGATTGAATTGATAGACGATCTACTAGAGCTATTTGAAGTTGATCCGTCCTTCAACAGTTTTCATTTGGATGGGCAAACGATTATTTTAGATTACTATCTTCAAGTAAGGCCAGAAAAAAGACAGGCAATCCAACAAGCAATCAATGAAGGAAAATTGAGAATTGGACCATTTTATATCTTGCAAGATGATTTTCTTATCAGCTCGGAATCGAACGTGAGAAATATGCTGATTGGCATGGAAGAAAGCCGTAAATGGGGAACCCCTGTCATGTTAGGCTATTTTCCCGATACATTTGGAAATATGGGACAGACGCCTCAATTAATGAAACAAGCTGGTATTTCAGCAGCAGCGTTTGGCCGTGGTGTAAAACCAATTGGCTTTGATAATCAAGTTTTGGAAGCAGAAAACTATTCTTCCCAATACTCAGAGATGTGGTGGAAAGGACCTGATCAAACAGCAATCTTTGGTCTGCTATTTGCCAATTGGTATAGCAACGGGAATGAGATTCCAGTAGAAAAAGAAGCAGCTCTTGCCTTTTGGAAGCAAAAATTAGCGGATGCAGAACAATATGCCTCTACGAACCACTTATTGATGATGAATGGTGTTGATCATCAACCGGTACAAAAAGATATATCAAAAGCAATCCATCTCGCAAATGAACTGTTTCCAGATTACGAGTTTATTCATTCTAATTTTACTGACTATCTGGAAGCAGTTCAAAAAGATGTGCCAGAAGACTTAGGCTCAGTAGAAGGAGAATTGACAAGTCAAGAAACGGATGGCTGGTATACTTTAGCCAATACAGCATCTGCTCGGGTTTACTTAAAACAATGGAATACCAAGGTCCAGCGACAGCTAGAAAATATTACAGAACCACTTGCGACGATAGCTTATGAAGTTAGTGGAAACTACCCCCATGATCAATTAGATTATGCTTGGAAGACATTAATGCAAAATCATCCTCACGACAGTATTTGCGGTTGTTCAGTCGATTCTGTCCATCGGGAAATGATACCTCGTTTTGAAAAAGCAGATGAAGTTGGAAAGTATCTTGCACAAGATTCCTTAGAACAGCTGACCGCAGCAATCGATACGACCGGATTCCCAAAAGACAGCTTTCCATTTGTCATTGTAAATACTGCAGGAATGGATAAAACTGGTGAAGCAGAAATAACCATCGAATTAGAAAGAAAAAGATTCGCTGAAGGAATACCTGAACAACTATATCAAGAGTTAGAAAATTTGCCTAAACGTAAGTATCATGTAGAAACAAAAAGTGGGGCCACTATACCAGCTATTTTATCTGAAGAAACTGTCCAATTTGGTTATGATTTGCCGAAAGACCGTTTCCGTGTGCCATATATGGTAAAAATGATCAAAGTGACTTTACCATTAGAAAACATGCCAGCATTTTCTTGGGAAACATTCGCGCTTGTAGAAGGGGAAGCGAAAGCAGAAGAAAAGGAAACAATGATTCATCAGAGTGGACGAATCATCGAAAACGGCCCTCTACATTTGACGATTGAAAAAAATGGTACCATTACAATGGAAGATCGCAAAAACAAACGAAAGTTGAATAATCTGCATATTTTTGAAGATATCGGCGATATAGGAAATGAGTATATCTTTAAACAACCTTTCTATGATCAGCCAATCCTATCCAGTAACAAAGAAAACTCTGAAGTAAAAGTATTAGTAGATACACCGGAAATAGCAAAAATAAGTATTCTACAGGAAATGGAAATCCCTGTTTCTGCAGACGAGCGTTTAGAAAAAGAACAGCAGATGGTTGTGGAATTTCGTTATCGAAAAGCAGAACGATCCAAAGAAAAACGAATCCTTCAAATAAAAACAATCATGACAATCAGAAAAGATAGTAAAAAAATCGACTTTGAAACGACTCTCGACAATCAGATGAAAGATCATCGCTTACGTGTCTTGTTTCCTACAAAGTTACATGTGGAACATCACGAAGCAGATAGTATTTTTGAAGTGGTGAAGCGCCCAAACCATGTGTCTAAAAGTTGGGAAAACCCCACGAATCCGCAACATCAGCAAGCATTTGTCAATATTCATGATGAAGAGTACGGTGTAACAGTCGGAAACTTTGGTTTGAATGAATATGAAGTAACAGAAGACGGACAAATCGCAGTGACGCTACTTCGCAGTGTGGGAGAACTAGGCGATTGGGGATATTTTCCAACACCAGAAGCACAGTGTCTAGGTGAGCATCGGTTCAATTACAGCATTGAACTACATGGACCAGAAGAAAAATTCTCTACTTATTTGCATGCATACGCAGCACAGATTCCTTTTTCCACTCAACAAATCAAACATCATGAAGGAACATTGATTTCAAAACAACAATATTTAACGATAAAAAGTGAAACGTTTGCAATTACAGCTTTGAAACGCAGCAAGTTTAGTGATAAAGTAGTAGTAAGAGGTTTCAATATGTCTAGTCATTTAGAAAAATTGGAAATAACTAAAGACAATGGAAAAACTGTCATATTGAATCTGCTTGAAGAACCAACGAAGCAAGCGGTTGTCCCAATAATCCAACCTTATGAGATTCGGACAATCGGATTCGAGGAGGAAAACGAATGTATGGCGGAATAGAAGCAGGCGGAACAAAATTTGTGTGTGCGGTTTCAGATGGTGGAGAAATTTTAGAAAAATTAAGTATCCCTACCACAACACCAGAAGAAACATTGGATCAGGTATTTGAATTTTTTGATCGTTATGAATTGAAGGGAATCGGGATTGGCTCATTCGGCCCGATTGGTATCGACAAAACAAAAGATAATTACGGATACGTTTTGGCAACTCCCAAAAAAGGGTGGGCACAATTCGATTTTCTTGGCACAATCAAGGAACGCTACAATATTCCTGCTGCTTGGACAACGGATGTCAATGCTGCTGCATATGGGGAATTGAAGCAAGGAGCAGCACAAGGAAAAAATAGTTGTATTTACCTTACCGTGGGAACAGGAATCGGTGCAGGTGTCGTGATCAATGAAGAAATTTTTTCAGGGATCGCACATCCTGAAATGGGACATATTTGGGTGAAACGCCATCCAGATGACCATTATGAAGGTACTTGTCCTTATCATAAAGATTGTTTAGAAGGATTAGCAGCAGGACCGTCTATTGAGGCACGCACAGGGATCAAAGGGCAAGATCTGCCGCAAGATCATCCTGTTTGGGCTATTCAGGCTTATTATATTGCTCAAGCACTGATCAACTATACGTTGACGTTAGCACCTGAAAAGATTATTTTAGGCGGTGGGGTAATGAATCAGGATCATCTCCTTCAAAAAATCCGTCAGCAATTTGTTGAATTGATGGGTGGTTATATGGAAACACCTCAAGTAAGTGAATATATCGTTCGTTGGGGACTGCCGAATGAAAGTGGGATTATCGGTAGTTTGCTGTTAGCAGAACACGAACATCAAAAGTAAGCAGACAAATTACACAAAAAGAACAGAGTCTTATCATTATCTGCTGATAAGACTCTGTTCTTTTTTCTTTCTATTCCCATAATCCAGGTAAAGCTTTACCGACTATTTTTTCTTGAGTAAATGGATGGATCATGTGCAGTTCTAATGCATGGAGCATCAGTCGTTCAGCTGTTCTATTTTGGTAGAGAGGGTCTCCAACGATCGGATGTCCCTTATGAGCTAAATGAACTCTGATCTGGTGTGTACGTCCGGTTTCCAAAACACAATAGACTTGTGTTTGTTCAGAAAGTACTTTGTTGACAGTGACATGTGTCAAGGCGCTCTGACCATTTTTATCATCTACGACCCTTTTTCTCCGATCATGGCGATCTCGTCCAATTTTATTGGTGATGGTCATATCTTTGGCAATTTCTCCCCATACGATGGCTTGATATCTCCGATAGATCATTTTTTGTTCCAACATTCTTCCAAGTATCGGCAAGACAAATGGATTTTTTGCAAATAAAACGGCACCGCTTGTTTCTTTGTCCAAGCGATGGACAACGTAAGGTCGTTGCTGTTTAGTGTCGAGATAAGCAGCTAAATGATTGAGCAAGGTACTGTTTTCTGTCGGTTCATTTGGATGAGTCTTCATTCCTGCAGGCTTATCAACTATAATCAAATGCTCATCTTCATGTAAAACGCGGATGTGCGCCGCATCTCCAAGCTGGACTTCTTGATAATTATAATCTGTTTCTTCGAATAACAATGTGATCTGGTCATTGCCCTTTACTTCATGATGGAACAAAGCAGGTTGTTGATTGATCCAAACGTTTTTACGTATACGCAAAAAGTGTCGAACCTTTCTAGGGACTAACCATTCCTTTTCAAGCAAGTCGCGAATCGTTGTTTCAGGATGGTTCATAGGTAAAGTGATCGTGATTTTCACAAGTGTACTCCTTTCAGTGCAATTGCAGACTAATTGTACCATTTTTAAAACATATTTAAGAAAAAACTTACATTTTTCTGTTCATTCTTATGTTACTCTACTTGCACTAACGTAAAAAAACATATTGAACTACAACTTAAGCAGGAAGAAAACACTCTTTCACTATGGTAAAATAAGACGATTGAATCGAATAGACAGGAGAAGAAGCAAATGGATTTTCAAAGCATTTTAGAAAAGATAAAAGCTGCTTTGATCAGTTTTTGGCGTTGGATCAGACCATATCTCGGACAATTCCATCGATGGCGAAAGCGCATCTGGAAAAAATATCATGTGAACAAATTGATTTTGCTGATTGGTTTGATCTGTGTCTTAGTGACAAGTATCTACCTCTTTATTTTAGCAAAACAAGCAAATGTCGAAACGTTAAAATCAGGATTAAGCCAATCGACAGTCATTTATGATAAGAAAAACGAAGAAGCTGGCACACTGTACGCCCAAAAAGGAACATATGTAGAATTAAACGCGATTTCTCCCTATATCCAAGATGCAGTAATCTCGACAGAAGATAGGAATTTTTACGAGCATCACGGGTTTGATATCAAAGGGATTGCCCGTGCAGCAGTCCGAATGGTCTTGTCTGGCGGAACATCAGGGGGCGGAGGAAGTACGATCACTCAGCAGCTTGCCAAAAATGCGTATCTGACATTAGACCAAACGTTTGATCGAAAAGCGAAGGAATTATTTTTGGCAATCGAGATCGAAAAGAAGTACAGCAAAGAAGAAATCTTGACCATGTATCTTAACAATGCCTATTTTGGCAACGGGGTATGGGGTGTCCAAGACGCTTCCAGAAAGTATTTTGGAGTAGATGCAACGAATGTTACGCTGTCTGAGGCTGCTACTTTGGCAGGAATGCTGAAAGGTCCTGGTATTTATAATCCGATCGATCACCCAGAAAATGCGAATGATCGGAAAAACACAGTACTAAGTGTAATGGAAGAAAACGGAAAAATCACAAAAGAACAAGAACAAGCAGAAAGCCAGACAGATATCAGCGCGTATCTTAATGACACATACGATAATTCAGATTCTGGTTATCGTTATCCTTATTATTTTGATGCAGTGATCGATGAAGCAGTTAACGAGTATGGTCTTGATGAAGAAGATGTCATGAATAAAGGCTATAAAATCTATACAGCTTTAGATCAGGATTATCAAAAGCAATTAGAAGCTACTTATCAAAACAGTGCATTATTCCCAGCAAATGCTTCAGATGGTGCCATGGTCCAATCTGCTTCAGTAGCTTTAGATCCGAATACAGGTGGTGTACAAGCACTAGTAGGACGAAGAGGAGATCATGTCTTTAGAGGATTCAGCTTTGCTACACAGATGCGTCGTTCACCAGGATCAACGATCAAACCATTAAGCGTATATACACCAGCACTGGAAGCTGGATACAAGCCTTCCAGTATCTTGAAAGACGAACCGCAAAGTTATTACGATGCGCATAATTTTGACGGGACATACCAAGGAGAAGTACCGATGTATCAAGCTGTTGCACAAAGTTTGAATTTGCCTGCTGTATGGCTTTTGCATGAGATCGGTTTACAAAAAGGATATGATAAAGCAGAAGAATTCGGCCTGCCTTTAGCAAAATCTGATAAGTATTATGGCTTAGCCCTTGGTGGACTGGAAAAAGGAGTATCTCCATTGATCATGGCGGGTGCTTACAGTGCATTTGCCAATGATGGTCAGATGTATACGCCGCATCTTATCACGAAAATCGTTGATTCGACTGGAGCGGTGATCGTCGATAACACAAACAAAAAACCAAAACAGGTCATATCAAAGGAAACAGCCGATGAAATGACCAGCATGCTTCTTGGTACATTTTCAAATGGAACAGCGGCTGCTGCGAATCCTGCAGGTTATACGATAGCAGGGAAAACAGGAACCACAGAAACTAATTTCGATGCCACAAAAGCAAATGACCAATGGATGATCGGTTACACACCAGACGTAGTGATTTCGACATGGATGGGTTACGAAGAATCCAGCAAGCTGCACTATTTGGAAGGGACAAGTGGAAATGTTGTCGGGAGAGTCTTCAAATCAGCGGCAGAAGGCATCCTTCCGTATACTTCAAAAACAGGATTTAGTGTAGCAGATGCCTATGCCACAGGAGGACAAGTGGTAGCTGCAGATCAAGTTGGAAACACAGGAAATTCTAATGGAGAGTCTGGAAATTGGCAAGATAACTTGAATCAATATGGTGAACAAGCAAAAGAAGGGCTGAAAAGCTTCGGCGATATGGTGAAAGAAGGCGTTCAGGGAATTGGTGAAGCGGCTAAAGACCTCTGGCGGAAATATCAAGGAGAGTAGACCCTTTGAAAACGAATAACCCCATGTTACAATAGAGAGTAACTACTAAAAGAAAAGAGGGCATAACATGTCAAACATCTACGATAGCGCGAATCAAATCGAACGTGAGATCCGTGAATTACCAGAATTCAAAGCGTTGAAAGAAGCGTACGAGAAAGTACAAGCAAACGAAGAAGCACACAAACTGTTCAAAGACTTCCAAGCGATGCAAATCGAATTACAAGAAAAACAAATGAGTGGACAAGAATTCAGCGACGAAGATGCAATGAAAGCACAAGAAATGGCTGTGAAAATCCAATCAGAAGAAGTAATCAATGACTTGATGCAAAAAGAGCAAGACTTCAGTACAATCATCAATGACTTGAACCGTATCATCATGACACCAGTTCGCGACCTTTACAGCGAATAAAACTATTTTATGAAACAACAGAGGGTGTGAAAGAGACGTTCGGCCTTGAGCGATGACAAAATTGCTTCTTATTGCCGATAGGCTATCTCTTGAACACCGTTTACCAAGAGGTCGTGAGCCTACCGTTTAGCTCTGAGTTACAAGGAACAATTTCAAAAAACAGCTTCTCATGTTTGATGACTACTGTGACTTGTGACCGAGGAGTTGGCAGGAGAACACCTTTTATTCAAAAATAGGAGCTACGACAAAAGTCTTGTCATAGCTCCTATTTTTTTGTCATTCATTTTTCAAGCGGTAGAAATAGCCTTTTTGAGCTAACAGTTCTTCGTAAGTACCTATTTCAACGATTTTTCCTTCATCGATCACAACGATTTTATCTGCCTCTTTGATCGTTGAAAGCCGATGAGCCACAATAAAAGTAGTGGGTGTTTCTGTCAGGTAATTCAGGGCCTGCTGGATTTTTTTCTCTGACTGGTTATCTAAAGCTGAGGTTGCTTCATCTAGCAAAATGATTTTTGGCTGACGTATCAACGCTCGTGCAATGGAGATACGTTGCTTTTGGCCACCAGACAGCTTGTTGCCATGTTCGCCTACTAAGGTATCTAGACCATCAGGAAGCTGGTCAATCAGTGAAGAAATTTGCGCAGCTTCGATGACTTCATCTAAACGTTCTTTTGATACGTTTTTCAAGCCATAAGTGATGTTCTCTTTGATCGAAGCGGAGAACAACAAAGTGGTTTGAGGAACAACGGCTAAATAATTACGCACACTTCGCATATCCAATTCATCCAAAGGCTGATTATCTAGGAAAATCCTCCCTGAAGACGGCTGGATAAATCCAATCAATAAGTTAAGGAGTGTAGATTTTCCAGAACCAGATGGCCCAACAAAAGCAATTGTTTCTCCAGCTTTCACCTCTAGAGAAAAATGATCGATAATCGGCTTGAGTGAGTC
>NZ_JAKZIW010000003.1:0-117673 GCF_031143325.1 Enterococcus sp. FR204
AATAAAAAACCTTTAACAACTATTGGAAAAAGAATTACTTTTTGTTCACGGATTATTAACAACTCTTCGGTAGAGTAAACTTATCAAATAAAAAGACTTCTTTGGAGGAATCACTATGAAGGAATATATAAAAAACATCTATTTTATCGAAGAAACACAAAATATCGAGGGTTCTTATATTGAAGTAAAAACACTCTTTGTCAATGAAGATAAAACCAAAGCATTGGATATTTATAAAAAATTAGCTTCAAAAAAAAAACGAATAGTTTTGGATTGATATTAAGCGAGTATAAAATCAAAGCAGAAGAAAGTTATTTCTATCAATTATTAAAACGGTGGAGTAAGCTTCCCGCCGATTTTTATCGAAAAATGCAAATCATCAATTATCAACCACTTGCTGAGACACATGCCTAAATAGAGGTTGTGAAATCAGTGCTTTGAGCTAATACCGAAGGTCAGCTGATTGAACATTGTTTAGAAGAGATTGTGACAACTGCGATTTGCTTTGAGTAATAAGAACGCTGGACAGAAAATAGCTTCTCATATTTTCTAGTCTAATGTCTAGTGGACTTATTGCCGAGAAGCAGCAGATGGAACATCGTTTAAAGAAGAGATCGGTACAAAATAAAAATATCTAAATTTAAGTTTTATCTAAGTTTCGCTTTGTACCTTTGATTCAAATCAAAGGAGGCGATCTTGATGCTGAAAAAATGGATCACACTATTTTTTGCCACTCCCCATTCTAGAATCAACCCGTATGATGTAGAGAATGAATTCACGTTGAAAAAAGATTTCCCAAATAAATAAAAGCCATCCGTAAAATCATCAATACGATTTTACGGATGGTTTTTGATAACTTCTTTTAGGATAGGCTCTTGCTATTTAAGAATGTAAGAAACATTATTGTTACATAGTATGAGAGTTTAATCCTCTGTTATTTATGCTATTTAAATGCTTGATTCACATCTTCGATCATCAGTTTCATTGATTCTAAACCGCCCCCGCTTAAATACCAGACATCTGGTTCAAGGGAGATGATCTGCTGATTTTTACCAGCATTCGTTTGTGCTACCAGTTCATTGGTAGAAATATCATCTTTGCTGTCGTCTCCACCAATAGCTTTTGTTCTGTCTACTACAAATAAGATATCCGGATTTTTTTCCAGCACATATTCATAAGAAACACTTTGACCGTGAGTGGATGCTTCGATTTGATCATCTGCTTGTTCAAAGCCAAATAAATCATGGATGAAACCGAATCTAGAACCAGATCCGTAGGCTGATAATTGCCCTTCATTCACAAGTGTGACTAGTGCTTTTTTGTCAGTAGCTTCTGCTTTCTTTTTCGTCTGATCGATTGCACTAGATAATTCCTCTAATTGAGTTTTAGCTTCTTCTTGCTTACCAAAGATCTCCCCTAAAGCAGTGACATTTTGCTGGAAAGATTCCCATGGATTTTTCGCATCTAAAGAAAGGAAAATGGTCGGAGCAATTTGACTTAGATCTTTTTGAAAATCTCTTTGCCGGCCAGAAATGATGATTAGATCTGGCTGAAGCTGATTAATTTTTTCTAAGTCTGGTTCTTTTATTCCACCTGCTGATTCTACTTTTTTATAGGATGAAAGATACTCAGGAAGGCTGCTTGTAGCTGCTCCAACTACCTTATCTCCAACACCAAGAGCATCCATCGTATCTAAAGAACCATTGTTGAATACGACGACTTTTTCAGGATTCTTTGGCACCTCGATTTGATCGCCATTACTGTCTTTTATCGTTAATGCCGTTTCAGCTTGCGTACTGCTTTTCTTTGTATCTGCCTGACTGGTGTTGTTGCTATTTCCACATGCTGCTAAACCAAATGATGCTAGAATCAAGATACCTACTACTAATTTTTTCATCTCTTCTCTCCTAATGTTAGTTTTAGAAATAAAGACAGAATCTGCGGCCTTCAATCTCACAAATCCGTATGTCCATTTCGTATAATTCATCCAATACATCTTTTTTTATCATTTCTTGGGTCGTTCCTTGCGTGAATAACTGTCCATCTTTCATCGCAACAATTTCGTCTGCATAACTTGCAGCAAAGTTGATATCATGAAGAACGATAACAATTGTTTTCCCGATTTCTTGTACTAATTTTTTTAAGATCTGCATGATTTGAACCGCAAAATTCATATCTAGATTGTTCAAAGGTTCATCCAGTAAAATATAATCCGTGTCTTGCGCTAGCACCATTGCAATATACGCACGTTGGAGTTGACCGCCTGAAAGAGTGTCAATCGATTGATCCGCTATTTCTTCTAACCCAAGGTGTTCCAGTGATTCCTGAACGATTTCCTCGTCTTTTGTCGTCAATTTTCCTTTCGTATAAGGAAATCGTCCAAATTCTACTAATTCTTTCACGGTGATTTGGACATTTATTTCATTCGATTGTCGTAGGATCGATAATTTTTTGGCTAATTCATTGGATTTCCAAGCCTTTACTTCGTTATGGTCTAAATAGATTTCACCTGTATCTTTTGGTATCAAACGACTGATCATCGACAACACGGTTGATTTTCCTGCCCCATTTGGACCAATAAAAGCAGTCAACTTCTTTTCAGGAATCGTTAACTGTACATCTTTGACCACTGATTTTCCATGGTACAGTTTATTGACCTTTTGTAAATCAATCATAGGATACTCTTCCTTTCGCGAATCAATTTTGTGACAAAATAAATTCCTCCGACAAATTCAACGACGACACTCACTGTTGTATTCCAGCCGAAAATCTGCTCTACTGCGAGCTGTCCTCCTGTCAGAAACAGCATAGCTACCAGAAAGCTTCCGATAAATAGCTGACCATGACGATAAGTAGAAAAGACACGATAACTGATATTTGCGACAATAAACCCTAAAAAAGTAACTGGACCCACAAGAGCCGTTGATGTCCCTGTCAAAAGACTGACACAACATAAAATCAAAAATTCAAAACGATCTGTGTCTATCCCGAGGTTTACTGCTTGTTCATTTCCGAGATGGAAAACGTCTAGCACATGTCGATATCGAAATAACAGGTACCAGCAGCCGATAATGATCAAAGAAGCAGGCAAAAGATACTGACTCTGGATATTGCCAAAGCTTGCAAATAATCTGCCTTGAAGCAAATCATATTCATTCGGATCCATGATGACTTGTAAAAAGGTACTGACACTACCAAAAAGCGTACCTAAAATCATCCCTGACATCAGTAATAAAAAAAGATTCGCTCTCATTTTTTTCAAAAGAAAGAAAAATAACAACAGACTCAGCCCAACCATCAGCCCAACGTTCAATAAGAAAAAACCTGTACCTGTCTGCTGAAGCATCGTCACTCCTCCGATAAAGAAGAAAAGGACCGTTTGGACAAGGACATATAACGACTCAAGTCCCAATACTGAAGGAGTCAAAAACTGGTTATGCGTAATTGTCTGAAAGCTGATTGTGGCACTGCTGACAGCTAGCGAGACAAGGATAAATGCAAAAATTTTCTTACTCCTCAATGCCCATGCAAAATGCCAGTTTCCATATGTATGGATCGTCAAGTACATTCCTGTAACAAATAAAACAAGAACAAGCATACCAATAAAAATAGATGGCTTTTTTTTTAAGCATATCGTCGCCCCCTTATCAGAAGATAAAGGAAGATAGCCCCACCGATGATTCCAACGATCACACTGACTGGTATTTCATAAGGAAAAATCAACACGCGAGCGACAAGATCGCAAAATACTAAGAACAAACTACCTGCTAAAGCAGTTACGCCAATTGTTTTGTGCACTTGATCTCCATATATTCTAGAGACAAGATTCGGAATGATCACTCCGATAAAAGGAATGCTTCCTACCATGATCAACATGACTGCACTAGCCAATGATACTAAGCCAATGCCTAAAAACTGCATCTTCTGGTAATCTATTCCCAAATTTACTGCAAACGATTCGCCCAGACCAATGATCGTAAATCGGTAAGCAAATAGCCAAACCAAGAGCAACAATGGAACAACAGCATACAATAACTCATAATTTCCTCGTATCACAGTCGCAAAATTCCCTTGAAGCCATGAAGTCATATTTTGTACCAACTGGAATTGATAAGCAAAAAAAATAGCAACTGAACCAATGATATTCCCTAACATGACTCCAATCAACGGAAGCATCAATTGATTTTTCTGGGGGAACAATCGCGTAAGGGATAAAAAAAGCAATGTTCCTGCAAAAGCAAAGCAAAATGCTGTCAAGGATCGGACAATCAAGGATGCACCAGGTAGGAAAATCATAGCCACTAAAATACCTAAACGCGCACTATCCATCGTGCCCGCAGTCCTTGGTGAAACAAATTTATTTTGGGTCAAATGTTGCATGATCAACCCACAAATACTACTGGTCGCTCCCACAAGGATCAAACAAATCGTTCGTGGCAAACGAGTCGCTAGCAAGATTTGTAAGCTTTGCCCATCTAACTGGAGCAGTTCTGACAATTGTACATTCGATACTCCGATGAACAATGAAATACTACTTAAAATAACTAATAATGCTACTAGTCGTCCGTAGCGCATCCAATCCACCTTTCTAATTGAGAATGATTTTCATTCTTATTTTAAGTGAATCGTTGAACAAAAGCAACCGCTTTTTCATATGTTTTAGGTATTATTGGGAATATGCTATAATCGTAAGAAAGACAAAGAGAAGAAGGAGGGTATTTTTTATGGCACAAGATGATGTAAAAAGCCATTTGGATAAGGGACTTTATGGTACACCTTTAGTGAACCCTGAAGAACAGCATAAATATTTAGGGACATTCAGGGAACGCTGCTATCTTAGTATGACTGTTGCTGAAATGATCCAACCAAAAAACAAAGAAAACTTTTTAAAAGAACTCAAAAAACATCCAGATGCTTCCATACTCTTGAATGGGGCTCTACCCCTTTCTGTCCAAAACCAATATATCCAGCTAGCAACGAAAAACAATAGCCGTTTCACTGTAGTCAACGATCACGTCACTGCAAATCCTGAGGAATTCGGATTGCTCTTAACAGCAAAAGAAGCAGTAAATGAACCTGTGATTGATATCGAAAAAAAATACCCAGAAGAAAACTCTTCGCCAGCTGAAAAAGAAAAACCAAAAAAGAAAAAAAGCTTCTGGGATCGTTTATTTTAAAACGAAAAAACACATAAATTTTTACATGCAAAAAAGCTTTTGATCAGATTGACATCAAATAGGACAATCTGTCAAAAGCTTTTTCTTTTAAAATACTTCAGGATATAACAATTTCAATACATTCATCGTCAATCTTCTGCCTTTTCCTGCAAAGGGATAAACATGCATATGCATCGCTGGATTGAAATTTGCTTCGATGATCCCATATGCTTTTTTATCAGTTGTAGGATCGATTTCTTTATCTGGTATAATCAAATCAATACCACTAATCTTAGCTCCTAGTGCTTCTACCGCAGAAACGGCGATTTTTTTGTAAGCTTCAGAAAATTCATCAGTCATATCGATCGAATCACCACCTGTACTGATATTTGAGTTCTCCCTTAGATAAACAATTTGATTGGCTTGGGGAACTGATTCGATCGTCAACCCTTGTTCTTTCAACATCAATTGTTCTAATTCACCTAATTGGATCAATTCTAAAGGTGCACGATGATTCGTTCCACGCAAAGGGTCACTATTTTTTTCTTCAACAAGTTCTTTCACTGTTCGGATACCGTCACCAATAACATTAGCAGGGACTCGCAACATGATGGCTTGGACTTCTCCGTCGATCACAAAGAAACGATATTCCGTTCCCGGCATAAATTCTTCTACTAAAACCGAACTGTCTTCACGAAAAGCAATGGCTAAACCTGCTTGATAATCTTCCAGACTAGCTCCTTCCTTGAAAATCGTGATACCTAACCCGTAATTGGTTGATTTAGGTTTGATCACAAATGCCTGATCGGCAAATCTCGGATAAGCTTTTACCGCTTCTTCCATTGATGAAAATTCTGCGCCTCCTGGTACCCGGAACCCAGCTTCTTTTAAAACTTTTTTCGTTACTGTTTTGTTTTCCATGATAAGTGGAACGATATAGCTGTCCTTACTTGTCATGTTTGCATTTTTCACATATTCTACATGGTCTTGGAATTGCAGACGCAAAAATTGATCCGACTCATCTAATACTTTGACTTGGACACCTTTTTGGATGGCATCGAACATAAATATCTGAGTAGAAAGTTCCATTTCGCGAAAACCGGCCAACTGATAGGGACGTTCATGGCTTTCTTTATAATATTGATGTCCCAATGCCACAGCAACTTCTTGCTGACTCGATAGCTGTGCTTCTTGATAGAGTTTCGCTGCTAACGTTTGTTCAGGATGATCCATTTGAGTCAATGCTTCCTCTACTAAATAAAGAGAATCCAACCAATCCAATTCAACCAGCATTTGCTTCATCCCTTCAAGAATTTCTCTACCTTCTTGATGAAATTCTGTTTGATCTGATGGTTGTTCTAGTGCTACTTTGTTATTTCGAGTCGTACCTTCTGCTACCCATTGGTCACTGTCTTCTTTTTCTTCTGTCCATAACATGTACATCAGGAATAATTGTAAAAACCGAACTTGCTCTGGATTGATACCCAATCTTGCATAAGGGTTCAGATCGATATTCCGCAATTCAATATAACGAACACCTGTTGTTGCTAAATCTGCGACTTTCTTTCCGCCTCGGAAACGAAGCGGTGTATAAAATTCTTTCTCCTCCGAAAGTTTCCCTTCTTCGATCATTCGCTCGATATCTGCTAAATACTGTTTCATAGAAGCATAGGAAACTTTCACATTTGGATGATTCGTATAGCCCAGCGCACTGTTACGAATACTGCGAACAGGTTCTTGCGGATGTGATTCATCTAAAAAGTAGTTCTTCTCACTCATTGGTGAAGCACCGAATAAATAAGTGATCATCCAGCGATAGCGCATAAAGTTTCTCGCCGTTTTCAAATAAAGTTCTGTTTTGAATTCGGAAAAATCTTGAAATTCTTCCTGATGGCTGAACAATGTTCTTAGCAACTCATCGCCAAATTCAAAATTGAAATGGATACCGCTTACCATCTGTTTTCGTTTCCCGTATTCTTTTGCTAAATAACGTCGATACAAGACATCTTCGAAATTTTTTAATTTTGCAATAATGATCTCTTCGTCTTTTTCCGGTAAGGCAGGTGGCATACTTAATGGCCAGATCATCTCTTCTTTCGGTATAGAACGAGCAGTCACATCATAAACAGCAGCGAGATACTGAAATAATTCGGGAATAGAATCGGTAACAGGGGTGATCATCTCTGTTTGTGTTTCGCTAAAATCTGTTTGGATATAGGGGTGATAGGATCGATCGCCAAAGATTGCTGGATGATCGGTTTTTGCTAGATTTCCTGCAAGATCAACCCGCTGTCCTTCCCGTTCTATACCAAATCGAGCTTGGTCGATAAAAGGGCGCGCGTTGATATGCAATAATAATTGCTTAAAATTCATCATTAAGTAACCTCCAATTCATATGAATCTAATTATAATCAAAAAGTCTAAGAAAAAGAACGAAATTGTTTGAGAACCGCTTACAAATAAGTATAAAAATGAAGGCATCAAAAACACAGCTATGTTAAAAACAATCATTCAAACAAGGAGCTGCAACTTTTGTCACAGCTCCTGCTTTTTAGACATGGGTTATTCTTCTTTTAGTAATCCTTTGAACAATCCAACGACAAAATCATTTGGATCAAACGGCTCCAAGTCATCGATTCCTTCACCAAGACCGACCAATTTCACTGGTAAATGCAATTCATTACGGATAGCAAGTACGATACCGCCCTTTGCTGTACCATCTAATTTTGTCAAAACAAGACCGGTCACATCTGTTGTTTCTTTGAATTGTTTTGCTTGAACCATCGCGTTTTGACCAGTTGTTGCATCTAGTACAAGAAGTGTTTCTTGGGGTGCTTCTGGTAATTCCCGCTGGATTACTCGTTTTATTTTTTCTAATTCGTTCATCAAGTTCACTTTATTTTGCAGTCGGCCTGCAGTATCAACTAGTAAAACATCTGCCTGCTCTGTCTTTGCTCTTTCCAAAGCATCGAATACGACAGCTGCTGGATCGCCGCCTGCATTGCCACGAACAACTTCAACACCAGCGCGTTCGCCCCAGACAACTAACTGGTCGATTGCTCCAGCGCGGAAGGTATCTGCTGCTGCCATCAATACTTTTTTACCTTCGTTTTTGAACTGATGGGCAAGTTTACCAATACTTGTTGTTTTCCCTACACCATTAACACCGACAAACAAAATAACTGTTAGTCCGTCTTCTTGGATATTTAGTTCATTTACTTCATTGATTCCTTCCGCTTCATAGAGATCCACAAGTTTCTCGATGATCGCATTTTGGACTTCTGCCGATTTTTTCGCATTTCTGAGTTTCACTTCTTGACGTAATGCTTCGGTGATTCGTATCGCTGTTTCAAAACCTACATCTGCACCGATAAGTGTTTCTTCTAATTCTTCAAAAAAGTCTTCATCGACTGTTCGAAAATTGGCAAACAACTCATTCATCCGTTCACCAAATGTTTTACGCGTCTTTTCTAAACCCTTGTCATACTTCTCCTGTACTTCAACTTCTTCTGTTTTCTCTTCGCCAGTAAAAGCACGCTTGATTTTATCAAAAAATCCCATTTGACTCCCCCCTACTCTAATACAAATTTTTGGATCACTTTGGCTACGCCATTTTCTTCATTGCTGGCTGTCACGAAATCTGCTGCTTCTTTGACGAAAGGCATAGCATTCTCCATCGCTACGCCTAGTCCAGCATATTGGATCATCGGTAAATCATTTTCCTCATCACCGATCGCCATGATTTCTTCTTGTTTCAATCCAAGATCTTTTGCCAATAAAGAAATACCATAAGCTTTTGTAACACCTTTTGGCATAAATTCCAAAAGCATACTTCTTGTTTTGATGATCTCATACATTTCATGGAATTCTGCTGGTATTTCTTTGATTTTAGGATCTAATTCTTCTTGGTCATAAGCGATTACTGCCTTATTAAGCACAAATTCATCTGTAATATCGCTTATATCCGCTGGTTGGAATTGCAGCAGCTTATTCAACACATTGTACAAGGATTGCTTCCTTGGGGCACTAGGTAGCTGTAAAACCACATTGTCAGACAAAACATCTAGTGGCAGATCCAATTGCTGAGCCAATTTGTATAAGCGTTGGATATCTGATACTTCCATCACTTTCTTTTCCATGATTTCACCAGTATCATTTTTTTGTACCAAACCGCCGTTGAAAGTGATGCTGTAGTCACCTTCATCTACCAGTCCTAATTCTTGCAGATAATGCGCCATCGCAGCTAAGGGGCGTCCTGTACATAGAACGATCTTGACCCCTTGCTGTTTTGCTTGTGCTAATGCTTGTTTATTCTCATCTGAAATCAGCTTTTGTTCATTTAATAATGTACCGTCCAAATCGATTGCTACTAATTTGATCATTTTCGTTCCTACACTTTCGTTTCGTTGATTTTCGCCTCTTCATTGATATCTTCCATCCGTACAGAAACGATTTTTGATACACCAGATTCTTGCATCGTCACTCCGTACAGTACATCTGCTGCAACCATCGTTCCTTTGCGGTGTGTGACTACGATAAATTGTGTGTCATCTTGGAAGTCGCTTAAGTAACGACCAAAACGTTTCACATTTGCTTCATCTAACGCTGCTTCTACCTCATCTAAGATACAAAACGGAACAGGACAGACACGGATAATAGAAAAGAGCAGCGCAATGGCTGTAAGTGCTCGTTCTCCTCCGGAAAGCAAACTTAAACTTTGTAGTTTCTTGCCAGGAGGTTGTACTTCAATCTCAATACCTGTTTTCAGCAGATCAGTTGGTTCTGTCAGTACTAATTCAGCTTTTCCGCCGCCAAACATATTTGGAAAGACAATTTTGAATTCTTGACGGATAGCTTCAAATACTTCTTTGAATCTTGTCCGCACTTCATCATCCATCTCATCCATCGTTTCAAACAATTGGTTTTTCGCTGCTAACAGATCATCTCGCTGTGTTGCTAAGAATGTATGTCTTTCACTGACTTGTTCGTATTGTTCGATTGAATTTAAGTTTACTGGTCCCAGTTTTTCAATCTGTTCTTTTAAGGATGAAACCTTTGTTCTACTGTCTTCGATATCGGTTGTTTCTTGATAGTCTTGGGAAGCTTTCTCAAATGTCAGCTGATATTCTGACTGCAGATAGGTCAAATGATTATCTAAAATCATTTCAGCTCGGTCTTTTTGGACTTCTAATTTGGATTGTTCCGACAGTCGTGCTTTTTGCTCACGATTACGCTCTGCCAAGACTGCTTCAAGCTTATCGATCTCCTTTTGCCTTCTATCTCGCTGCTCTTTGGCTTTTGCCAACTCGGCTTTTAATGTTTCTCGCTGAGCAGATAATTCGTTAATTTGTTTTTCCAAACTTTCTTCTGTGACTTCATGATCAGAAAAGTCTGCTGTCAATGTCGCCAACTGCTTTTCTATCGCTTCTTGACGTTCGGTTGCCTCTGCTTTTTGGACTCGGGCACCGCGGAGCTGGATCTGCAGATGATTAAACTGCTCTTTCAAGACAGCAAGATCTGCTTGTTCTTGTGCTTTTTGACTTTGTACTTGTGCTCTTCTGGCTTCCATCTGGTCGCTTTCTTGACTTAACGATTTGATTTCTTCGTCGATTTTTTGTCGTTGCGATTCAAGATCTGTTTGTTTGTCTTTCAATTCGTTCGTTTGCTTTTCGTAATCTTCGATAAACTGCTGCAGTTCACGTGTCTCAAAAGTTGAGATTTGCTTTTCTTTTTCAAAACGTTCAAGTTCATTTATGATGTTTTGCAGCTGATTTGTCGCTTCTTGTTCTTCAAAACGTAATTGTTCGCCTCGTGTACGCAAAACTTCTTGTTCTTCGGCTATACGAGCTGTTTCTTGTTGCAGCTCCTGAACTTTTTTTTCTTGTGCTTGGAGTTGTTTATCTGCTTCTTCAAATTCACTAGTCAACTGTTTCAATTCTTGATTTTGTACAAACAAACTGCCTTGGTTTCCTCGTTTATTCGCTCCACCTGTCATGGATCCTCCGGCATTCATCACGTCACCTTCTAAGGAAACCACTCGATATTGATAGCGGATCGTTTGCGCGATTGCATTGGCACTAGTTAAGTCTTTGGCTAAAAGGATCGTTCCTAGCAGGTTTTGAACCACAGTTTGGATTTGATCGGGATAACTGACTTGTTCACTGGCAATCCCTATAAACCCTTCTACAGCTGCTGCTTGTGTCAGTATATGAGCCGGTAATTGTCTTGGTTTGATTGTCGTCAGTGGAAGGAATGTTGCTCTTCCTCCTCTTTGCTGTTTCAAATACGTGATGGCTTGCCGAGCATCTTTTTCATTTTCAACGATGACATGCTGGGCTGCCCCACCTAAAGCTGTTTCGATAGCTAACGTGAAATCTGCAGGAACATCGATCAGTTCAGCCACTGCTCCGACAATACCCGAAAGCTGCTGTTTATGCTGCAAGACCAATCGAACCCCTTGGTAAAAACCAAAATAGTTTTCTTGGATCTCTTGAAGGCTTTTCTGACGAGCACGCAGCTGCTGGACTTGATTCATTAATTGATACATTTTAGGCTGTTCTTTTGCTAATGCTTCTTGGAACTTTTTCCCGTTTTGTTGGATCATTTCTAACTTCTCTTTTGTTTCAGTTAAAGATGATTTTAGCTGCGCCTGCTTTTGTGTCAATTCTTCTTTTTGTAAGATCAATCGGTCTACTGATGCTTCTACTTCCGATTGCTTGGCTAACGTCTGCTTGCTTTTTGCTGTTTCTTGTACATATTGACGTTCTAGATACTTCAGTTCGTTTCCTACAGCTGCTTGCTCTTGCATCAAATCAACATATTGATCTCTTAGTTCTGCCAATAATTCTTTCGTTGATTTTTGGTATTTTTCTAATTCTTGCTGTGTTTTTATGAGACTTGCTTCAGCTTTTTGGATTTCTGTTTCTTTTTCTGCTGCTTCTTTCAACAAGCTTTCTTGAAGCTTTTCAAAATGTTTAACCTTTTTTTGTGCTTCTGCTAATGAAGTTTGATATTCTTGCGAGCTTTTTTGTGTATGCTTTGTCCGCTCCTGCAAAACATCTTTTTGTCCTTCTGTCTGCTTCAGTTTTTCCGAAAGATCTAATAATACTTGCTGATTTTTTTCAATCAGACGGTCGGCTTGCGCATTTTCTTTACGCTGCTTCGCTAAAATGGATTCTTGTTCTTGGATCGACTCAGATAGTTTGCCTAATTCTAGATTGAATTTCGCAAGCTGTGCTTGTTTGTTGTCCCAATCTTTTTTTACTGTCTTGATTTCGGCAACCATCAAAGAGACATCGGTTTGAGTCAGTGTTTCTTTTAGCCGTAAAAACTCCTTTGCTGCCTCACTCTGGGCGGCCAAAGGAGTTAACTGTTCTTCCAATTCGTGGATGATGTCTTGGACGCGGCTGAGGTTGTCTTCTGTTTCAAAAAGCTTCTGTTCTGCTTTCTTTTTCCGCTGCTTGTATTTCAAGACACCAGCTGCTTCTTCAAAAATCCCGCGACGGTCTTCAGGTTTACTACTGAAAATCGCTTCTACTTTTCCTTGAGAAATGATCGAGAATGATTCTTTTCCTAATCCAGAGTCTAAGAACAATTCTTGGATATCTTTTAATCTGCAGCTTTGTTTATTGATGAAAAACTCGCTTTCCCCAGTCCGTCGATAACGGCGGGTTACACTGATCTCATTGTACTCCAATGGCAGATAATGATCACTATTGTCTAAAATCACTGTGACTTCTGCAATATTCAGCTGCTTACGGGTATCGGAACCGGCAAAGATGATATCCGGCATTTTTCCGCCTCGCAGACTTTTAGCAGATTGTTCTCCTAATACCCAGCGGATAGCTTCTGTAATATTGCTTTTTCCACTGCCATTTGGTCCAACCACTGCTGTGACGCTATTTTCAAAGTCAATGACTGTCTTGTCTGCAAATGATTTAAAACCGGCTATTTCAATTCGTTTCAAATACAAAGCTTTCCCTCACTTACTTTTACAGTGCTGCCAATGCATTTTCCGCCGCAGCTTGTTCTGCTAATTTTTTCGATTTTCCTTGTCCAGTGCCAATCAATTGATCATCTACATAAACTTCGATCCAAAATACTCGTTCATGAGCTGGACCTTCTTCATTGATCAATCGGTATTCGATTGATACATCACCTGATTTTTGCAAGACTTCTTGTAGTTTTGTTTTATGATCCATCTCATGTGAAAAAGCACCTGCTTTGACTTTAGGAAAAATCACTTTTTCGATGAATGCATGAGTCGTGTCGAATCCCTGGTCAAGATATAACGCGCCTAAAAAAGCTTCGAATAGGTCGCAAAGCAATGCTGGTCGCGTACGTCCTCCTGAATTCTCTTCTCCCTTGCCCAACAAAACATATTGATCAAAGTGACATTCTTTGGCAAATTTCGACAAGCTGTCTTCGCGAACGATCGCAGCTCGTGTTTTTGTCAATTTTCCTTCTGGCAAATGAGGATATAAACGGAATAAATACTGAGAAACCATCAGTTCTAAAACGGCATCTCCTAAAAATTCAAGTCGCTCATTATCCGATAATTGCAGATTGCGATGCTCATTCACATAGGATGAATGGGTAAAAGCTTGTTCAAGCAAATTTAGATCGTGAAAAACGATGTTATAGTTTTCTTTTAGTTCTTTTGTCAGCTGGTTGTCCATTTTCCACATTCCTTTTATGGATATTTTTTCGATACTTCCTTATTATACTGGTTTTTTGTCAAATTTGAAATGGTTCGGTCAAAAAGTAAGTAAAGCTTTAATAATCCTAGTGATTGACGAAAGGTTGTGAAAAATTCGTTTAGTTTCGAGTATGAAGAAAAAATTTTGTGAAAATGGCTTTCCATATTTTTGCATAAATTTGACTTAATACCGAGAAACTGGACTTTGAACACCGTTTATTGGAGAAGTCATGGAAACAGCGCCTTGACCTGAATATTAGAGAAATAAACAGAAAAATATCAAAAAACCGAAAAAGGACATCGCCCTTTTTCGGTCATTTTTAGTGATTATGAACGTGAATCTGCTGTAACAGAAACATTTGCCCATGGGTTTGGTACATCATAAGACCAATCCCAGTCTTTGACACGGTCGTTGACTGGCAATACTTCATTACGGAACAACGTTGGAATCGCAAATGCTTCTTCAAACGCATATTGTTGCCATTTTTGATATGCTTCTTTTTGGTACTCTTCATCAAATGCTTTGCTTGAACTGATATCGTTGATCAATTTTGTGTTTTCTTCTGATTCATAACGAGTGTAGTTGAACGCAGCATTTGGTCCCCATAGTCCACTTGGATTTGGATCAGTTCCTGTATTCCAAGCAGCTTGGTAAACATCGATTTCAGGATCATCGTTTTCTAATTTATCATAGAAAGAGTTGAATTCGATCAGACGACCTGTTGTGTATTGGACATCCAAACCGATTTCTTTCCATTGTTGGATATAGTAATCTGCCAATGGTTGCGCTGTTTCCCCACCGGACATCGAAGCAAAGTTGATTGTTAGTTTATTTCCATCTTTGTCTTCTCTTAAACCATCGTCATTCACATCTTTGTAGCCAGCATCATCTAATAGTTTTTTCGCTTTGTCTAGATCTTGTGTGAATCCTTTCATCTCATCATCATGGTATGACTGGAATACTGGAGGGATCAATGAAGTCGCATTGCTTCTCAAACCTGCATAGAAACGTTCACCTACTGCATCATTATCTAGTGCATAGCCCATTGCTTGACGTAATGATTTATCAGCCATTTTTGAATCTGGATTGTATTCCACACTCTTTGTATCTGCATTCCATTTACCTAACTTGAATCCTAGATAAGTATAAGAAGTTTGTTCACGGCCTAAGTTTGTATAGCCAGCAATTTCTTTATAGGTATCGTAAGTATCTGTTGGCATTTGGAAAATCATATCATATAATTTAGAGTTCAATGCTTCAGTTGCACTTGCCATCGGTACAGATTTCATCGTGATCTTTTTCAATTTAGGCGTACCATTCCAGTAGTGCTCGTTTGGCAAGTATTCTACTGATTCTCCTGCAACGATATTACTCATGTAATAAGGGCCAAAAGTCACTGGATTCTTACGTACTTGATCGCTTGATTCCATATCTTTGATTGCTACACCTTCTAACGTATGTTTTGGTGCTGCATATGACCAGATACCACCACCCGATTGAAGCATGCTTGGGTTTACTTCTTTATATTCGATTTCAACTGTTTTGTCGTCTATTTTTTTGATTCCGGAGATTGTGTCGGCACTTCCATCATGATATTCTTCCATACCTACGATGTTACGGAAAGTGTCGTCATAACGGATACCAGTGTAATCTTTATTCCCAATGATTTCGTAAGGGAAAATCACATCGTCCGCCGTTACATCTTCACCATCTGACCATTTGACGTTGTCTTTTACTTTGATTGTCGCTTTTTTCGTATCTTCATCTAGATCAAGCGTTGCAGCTCCGTCGTCTGTGATTCTGAAATCGTCATCGTTTGCAAATAACGCTTCATGAGAAGGAGCCATAAAAGCTGCATCATATGAATCTTGGTAAAACTCCCACTGGAACAATCCTTTGAACTGACTGTCCGTTGCGACCGCAGCTTCTAATTCGCCGTCTTCGATTGCATCATCATTATTTTTTGTTGCAATTGGAAAAGTTAATTCCTCTTTGTTATTGCCGTTGCCTCCAGAGTTGTTTCCAGAGGTATTTGTACCTCCGCCCCCGCATGCTGCAAGAACGACAGCAGACATCAGCGTTGCAAATCCAAAAATCGTTTTCTTCATTCCTATTTCCCCCTTCGCTTCTATACTAGCCTAACCGTTGGCGCGCATCTGCAGAACGCTTGAATGCTTGTCCAACATAATTGATACTCAACATCAAAACTAAAATAAGGATTGATGCGGGTAACCAGATCCATTGCCGATTCACTAAGACTTCTCCGTTACTTGCATAACCGATCAGTGTACCTAAACTAGGTACATTTGCCGGCAAGCCGAAACCTAAGAAAGTCAAAGTTGTCTCGATACCGATGTTTGCCGCAAAGTTCATCGTCAAATTAGTAATGATTAATGAACTTAGATTCGGCATGATTTCGCGGAACATGATTTTAAAATCATTGGTTCCCATTGTTTTTGAGGCACTGACATAATCTCTTCTTGCTTCAGATAATGTCTTGCTTCGGAATAATCGGGCTTTAGCTACCCAATAAAATGCACTCATGATGAAAATAAAGGACCAGACATTGTATCTGGAAATAATCGATACGAAGACGATAATGATCAGCATGATCGGTAGAATCATGATAAAATCAACGATCCGCATCAAGATGTTGTCAATGATCCCTCCGTAGTAGCCAGAGATGATCCCTAATCCAACCCCGATGATCGAAGTAAGGATCGTGATCGCAAATCCGATCGTAACAGAGTTTCTAGCACCTATGATCAATTGTCCTAATACATCACGTCCGCCTTCATCTGCTCCCAGAATGAACTTTTGTCCTTGTGTCGAAACTGTTCCTGGTGCAGCGTATTTGTCGAAGATACTAACATACATCACTTTGTCTTGATCGGTCAGCATTGCACCGATAAAGATCACTAATAATAAAACCACTAGCAAACCTAATGAAAAAATAGCAATTTTATCTTTTTTAAATTCTCGAGCAATCATTCGTATCCCCATAGGAGGAATACTTTCTTGAACTGCTGTATTGTTTTTTTCACTCATCGATCCATTCTCCTTTCTGATTGGTTTTATTGAATCCGAATACGCGGGTCAACGATACTCATAATGATATCTGAAAGTAATGTCCCCACTAGCGTCGCGATTCCTAAAATCAATACTAAGGATGTGATCACGGTATAGTCCCGTTGTCCGATGGAATCAATAAATAGTTTCCCGACTCCCGGATAACCAAAAATCTTTTCGATAACTACAGAACCAGCAATCAACGAAGTGATTTCATACCCCATTTGAGAAGCCATCGGCAACGCTGCATTTCGGAAAATATGTCGACTGAATACTTTATTCGTCGGTACCCCTTTGGAACGGGCTGTTCTGACAAAATCGAGCGATTTCGAATCGATTACTTCACTTCGCAGATATTGGATTGTGACGGCAGTCGCCAAAAATGCTTGGGTAATTGATGGTAACAGAATATATTTCAAACGGTCTATCCATTGAGTGATAAATCCACCTTGCAAACCTAGTGTTTGTGATCCACTTGTTGGGAACCAGCCTAAACGATAACCAAAAACAAATAGCATGATCAAGCCGAAGATAAATAAAGGAACAGCAAAACTAAAGAAGTTGTAGATTACGACAATCTTATCCAAGATTGAATTTTGATACCGGCCAGCAAGCATCCCCAGAGGCACAGCAATCAAATAAGTAAGGACAACTGTCAAGATCGATAGATATAAAGTGTTGATGATCCGTTCGCCGATCAAGTCAGCAACAGAGCGTTTGTATAAGAAACTTTGACCAAAATCACCTTGCAAAGCATTTCCGATCCAACGGAAGTACTGGACATACCATGGGTCATTCAAGCCAGCTGCTTGTCGCATCTGTTCGATCACTGCCGGATCCTGATTTGGATTGATCAAACCAGTAAATGGATCCCCCGGCATCGCTTGGGCTAATAAGAAGATCAGAACACTTAAAATAATAACTTGCGGGATCATCAATAAAACACGTCGCAGAATCGTTTTCCACATTAGCTTGCACCTCCATCTTTCAACGCCACTTTGTGTGTAGTTGTGATCGTACGCAAATCGTAGACTCGACCAGTCGCATCATAGTATTCTTTTTGATTTTGGATATACTCTTGTTCTACTCTTCGTCGATTTTCTTTGTGGCTTTCCCGATTTTCTACATCGATTTGCGGAATAGCTGAAAGCAGACGTTTCGTATAGATATGTCGCGGGTCATTATAAATGTCTTCTCTTGTACCGATTTCTACAAATCGACCTTTGTACATAATTGCGATGTTGTCGCACATGTGTTTTACTACACCTAAATCATGTGAAATGAATAAATAGCTGAGGCCGTATTCTTGCTGGATTCGTTTCATGAAATTCAATACTTGTGCTTGAACAGATAGATCCAGAGCAGATACAGGTTCATCGGCTACGATTAGTTTTGGATTGGTAGCAACAGCACGGGCTACTCCTAGACGTTGACGTTGTCCGCCTGAAAATTCATGAGGATATTTATATAGCGCATCTTCCGGCATCCCAACGATATCTAGCAGTCCTTTTACCTTTTTCTTTTCTTCTTGATCGCTTAATCGTTCAAAATTTCGGATGGGTTCAGCAATGATATCCAACACTCGCTTTTTAGGATTCAAACTGGACATTGAATCTTGGAAGATCATCTGCACATCCTTGTTATAACCCATTTTTTTGCGGTTGCTTCGCTTCGTTACATCTTTTCCTTCATACATGATTTGTCCGGCTGTCACCTTTTCTAATCCCACAACGGCTTTTCCCGTAGTAGATTTTCCAGAGCCAGACTCTCCCACTAAACCATATGTCTTTCCTTTTTCGATAATAAAATCCACACCATCTACAGCATATACATGATCCGTTACTCGATTGAAGAATCCACTGCGAATAGGGTAATGAACTTTCAGGTCTTTGATTGTGATTAATTCTGTCATCTACACCTCTCCTTTTTCGTCTCTAAAGTGGAAATGCTTATAGCAGGAGCAACGTACCAAGTGGTTCGGTGCGACTTCATGAAGGATAGGCTCTTCTTCATGATCGCTTGCTGGTATCCATGGAATACGTGGTGCAAACCGACAACCTTTACGAGGCATGTTTTTCAGAGAAGGAACGACACCTTCGATCACATGGAGTTCTGCATCATGATTTCCTTCTTGTGGTATAGAGTTCAGTAAAGAGCGTGTATAAGGATGCTTAGGATGATCAAACAGTTCTTTTACACCTGCTACTTCAACGAACTGTCCGCCATACATCACTGCCACTCGATCAGCCATTTCTGCTACGACTCCTAAGTCATGAGTGATCAAGATGATCCCTGTTTTTGTTTCTTCCTGAAGGTCTTTCAGTAAATCAAGAATCTGTGCTTGGATGGTTACATCTAGGGCTGTCGTCGGTTCATCTGCAATGACGATTGGAGGTTTGCAGGCGATTGCGATTGCGATGATGACACGTTGTCTCATACCGCCTGATAGTTCATGGGGATATTGGCGTCCAACTCTCGCAGGATTAGGAATCCCTACTTGTTCTAGCAATTCTAGTGCACGAGCTTGACGCTGTTCTGCATTCATCTTTGTGTGATAGGAAAGTCCTTCTTTGATCTGGTCTTCGATTCTCATGAGAGGATTTAATGCAGACAACGGATCTTGGAAAATCATTCCGATATCATTTCCGCGGATTTTATTATAGAGCGTTTCGTTCAGGTCGATTAAATTCAGATCGTTATATAAAATCTCACCTGTAATTTTTGTGTTATTAGGATCAAGTAATCCCATAATCGTAGTAGCCAAGGTACTTTTCCCGCACCCAGATTCCCCAACGATTGCTAAAATCTCGTTTTTGTCTAAAGTAAATGAAACGTCATCTACTGCATCGTAATAGTCATCTTTGAGTCGGAATCCTGTATGTAGGTTCTGAACTTCTAATAATTGGTTATCGGACAATCGAATACCCCTCTCTGCTTCCTAACTGGAAGTTTTTCTTAATAAAAAAGGACATTACACAGAATAAATCGTTTTATAACAAAGGTTATTCTTATCTTTGTGTAATGAATTATTAATAATTATATAGAAAACCGCTTTACTTTGCAACATAATTTCTGTTTATCGCCAGAATTATCAGAAAAATGACTTTTACGTGTCAAAAAGATTAAAAAAAGAAGGATAAAAAGCTGCATGCAGCTTTTTATCCTTCTTTGCTTTTATTTGAAATTATTTAAGATGGCTGCTGATATAATCTACTGCGCCACCGACTGTTTCAATTTGTTCAGCGTCTTCATCTGAAATTTCCGTACCGAATTCATCTTCAAGCTCTAAAACGAATTCCATAATACTAATTGAATCAGCTTTTAAATCATCTTTGATGTTCAATTCATCCGTCACTTTATCGGTATCTATCTCAAAATGATTTGAAATAATTTTCGCTACTTTGTTAAATACTTCTTCGCGAGTCAACTTTTTCACCTCCAAGAATCATACACTTGTCAATTACCTACACCATGGCTAATTTTACTGGCATTTTTCAGGAATGTCCACCTTTTTTTCAATGGAACGGATTGCTTTAGATATCCAAATGCTATTCTTCGCTTTTTTCAAATTGTTCGACTAATTGTCCAACTACATCTGTCTCAAGCATTGTGTGGATTTGGCGGATCGTATAGCGAACAGCATCGGGGCCTGTTGCTCCATGAGTTTTAATGACTGGTGCTTTCAAGCCAAACAAAACGGCACCGCCATGTTTGGAATAATCCATTTCTGCTTTCAAAGAACGTAAGCCGTCTTTTAAAAGCATAGCGCCCATTTTTCCTTTGATCCCTTCATTTAGAATAGCAGATTTTAATAGATTCATCATATTCATTGCTGTTCCTTCAATAGATTTCAAAACAGCGTTGCCTGTAAATCCATCTGTGACCACTACATCAGCCACACCATTGAGTAGCTCACGAGCTTCTACGTTTCCAATAAAATTCAAGCTTGTTTCATTCTGAAGGAGTTCATAGGCTTTTTTCGTCACTTCACTACCTTTTGTTGCTTCTGTTCCGTTGTTTAAGAGTGCGACACGAGGACGTCCGATACCTCGGACTTTACGTGCATAAAAAGAACCTAAAATACCGTATTGCAACAAATGTTCTGGTTTGTTTTCTGCGTTAGCGCCAAGATCCAGCATATCGAAACCGGCACCTTCTTTCCCTACTACTGGCAAGGTAGACATCAAGCCAGGGCGTTCGATATTTTTGATACGTCCTACGATGAACAACCCTGCTGCTAGTAGCGCGCCTGTATTCCCTGCTGAAAATACAGCATCTGCTTCACCGTTTTTCACTGCTTGTGCAGCAAGGACCATTGATGCAGTCTTTTTTCGTCGAATTGCTTTTACTGGCTCATCATCACTATTGATTTTTTCGTCTGTATGGATAATCGTGATGTTTTTTTCATTTGTTAAGTATTTCTTGATTTCTGCTTCTTTTCCGTAAAGTAAGAATTCTACTTCTGGAAAATCTTGCTGCGCTAAAGCCACGCCTTCTACAATTGCTTGAGGTGCGTGATCTCCGCCCATTGCATCTACGGCAATTTTCATTGTTTCCACTCCTTTTTCCGTCATCAGTATAAAGTATAGCACAGTCTGCTAATCGAAATAACGATTATCCTGATTTTCTATTTGGAGGCTTTGCGCTAAAGGCTGATACTCAGGAAGCATCTGCCAATCCTTTATTTGCCAAAGGGCTGCAGCCTCTTCTCTGGCTACCTCCAAAACATTTCCATCCGTCACCAAGTCAGCAATCGCAAATTGAGGCAGACCAGATTGACGGAAGCCAAATACTTCACCAGGACCACGTAATTCCAGATCTTTTTCGCTTAGTACAAAACCATTGGTGGTCTCTGTCATGATTTTCATCCGTTCCACACCTAGTTCATTTTTAGGATTAGCAACTAAGATACAGTAGGAAGCATCACTTCCGCGTCCAACACGTCCACGAAGTTGATGCAGCTGTGCCAATCCAAATCGATCCGCATCCATGATCAGCATGACGGTCGCGTTCGGCACGTTTACCCCTACTTCAATTACAGTAGTCGAAACTAATATCTGCATCTGGTTTTCTTTGAAGGCTTCCATGATTACTTCTTTTTCCTGATTCTTCATTTTACCATGTAACAAGCCAACTTCATATTTTGGTGCAAATAGTTCACGAAGTTTTTCATAGATTTCCACTGCATTTTTTACATCTAATGCTTCTGATTCTTCAATCAGCGGACAGATGACATACATTTGATGTCCTCTTGCCAGTTCTTTTTTCGTCCAATCCAGTACACTGTCCAATTGAGGTGTTCTTACCCAGCGTGTTTCGATCGGGATACGTCCAGCTGGAAGTTCATCAATGATAGATACATCCATCTCACCATATGCTGTAATAGCTAATGTTCTAGGAATCGGAGTCGCTGTCATAAATAAGACATCTGGTCGCCAGCCTTTTTCACGAAGTACTTTCCGCTGGTTCACGCCAAAACGGTGCTGCTCATCCGTAATAACTAGACCTAAATTCTGAAATTCGACTCCATCTTGGATCAATGCATGTGTGCCGATCACGATGTTAATTTCCCCTTGCTCTAGTTTTTCAAGGAGCTCACGACGTTCTTTTGCTTTCGTTGACCCCGTAAGCAATGCGATGGTTACTTCATTGGGATCAAACAGCTGTTGCAAGCTTTCCATATGTTGTTGTGCCAAGATTTCTGTAGGCACCATCAACGCACCTTGGAAACCTGCTGTAACGGTAGCGTATAACGCAATCGCGGCAACCACTGTTTTTCCGCTACCTACATCTCCCTGCAAAAGTCGCTGCATATGCTGCGGACTGCGAAGATCCCGACAGATTTCATTCGTTACACGTTTTTGTGCATTTGTCAGTTCAAAAGGTAGCTTTTGAGTAAATTCTTTCAATTTTTGGACATCATAAAGGATCTCCAAACCATTCGTTTCTGCTTTTTCTGCTTTTTTCAATCCTTGAAGACGCATTTGAAATAAAAAGAACTCTTCAAAAACGACACGTCGTTTGGCTTGATGGTTTTCTTCGTGGTCTTTTGGAAAATGCATACTTCTTACAGCAGAAGCTCGGTCAAGCAGTCGATATTTCTCCACAAGGTTGTTTGGCAGATTTTCTTCAATCAATGTGCCGTATTCTTGAAACCCTTTTTTGATTAGATCAACTAATGTCGTTTGACGAATTGATTTGTTGACGTGATATATCGGCGAAAAGTCATCCATTGTTTGAGAACCTAAAATCTTCATCCCGTTCAATGCTTTACGCTTTGCATCCCATTTACCGTATACGGCGATTTCCTCCGATAAAATGACTTTTTCTTTTAGATAAGGTTGATTAAAAAAAGAAACGTTGAACACATCATGTTCTTGCATCATACGAAATTGCAATCGGCTTTTTTTATAACCAAATCGATTCATCACAGGAGGCGAGACTACGATTCCTTTCAAAGTAACCTTTTCTTGATCTTGGATCTCGTTTAGATTTCTTTCCTGAATATCTTCGTAGCGAAAAGGATAATAAGTCAGTAAGTCTTCAATCGTTTGGATGCCCAAGCTGGCAAGACTAGCTGCTCTTTTTTCTCCGACTCCTGCCAGCATAGTGATTGGATCATCTAAAGAACGCATAAATTTTTCCTCCCTCCTTTAACAAAAAAAGGACTTGGTCAGCGATCATACCTGATCACTAACCGAAGGCCTTTTATGAATGAATACTGTGTTAGAAAGATATTCTGACACAGAAATTATTCAGCAGAAAATAGATAAGGATAGACAGGCTGATCTCCTTGGTGGATCTCGATTTCCAAATCAGGATGTTTTTCTGTTAGTTTCTCAGCAAATTCATTTGCTTGTTCAACTGTTCCTTCATCACCTGCCAGGATCGTTACGATCTCTGTGTCCTCATTGATCATTTGTTCTAGTGTACTTAATGCTGTTGCTGTGATATCTGGGTTAGAGATCAGGATTTTTCCATCGATCATGCCCAAAAAGTCTCCTTCTTTGATCTCTACACCGTCAATTGAGGTATCTCTGATCGCGTGAGTGACTTGACCGCTCACAACGCTAGACAACATTTCTGTCATCGTTTCTTTGTTTTCTTCTAAAGAAGCTTGATCATTGAATGAAAGCATAGCTGTCAATCCTTGGGAAATCGTTCTTGAAGGAACAACTGCTACTGGGATATCTGCTACTTCTGCTGCTTGATCAGCTGCCATAAAGATGTTCTTATTGTTTGGCAAGACAATCACTTTATCTGCGTTTACTTCTTGAATCGCTTTAACAATGTCTTCCGTACTTGGATTCATTGTTTGCCCACCACTGATAACATAATTAGCGCCTAAACTTTCAAACAGCTCTTGGACGCCTTTACCAGCAGCGATCGCTACGATACCATACGGGATACGTGGTGTTTCTTTTTTCGCAAACTCGTTCACTTCTTCATCGTGTTCCAAAATCGTCTCATGCTGCAAGCGCATGTTGTCGACTTTGATTTTGACTAATGAACCGAATTTTTGTCCATAATTCAAGACTTCTCCTGGGTTTTCTGTATGCACGTGGACTTTGATGATCTCGTCATCATTGACCACAAGTAAAGAATCTCCTATACCATCTAAATAGTTACGGAATTCTTCGTAATCGAATGTACTATCAACTGTAGGTCCTTCTCCGATTTTTACCATGATTTCTGTACAGTAACCAAAATGGATATCTTCTGTCGCCATTTGACCTTGGACACTGCGATGATGTTCTGCATTGACCATATCATCCATTTCTGCTGGAGAAGGTTCATATGTTTCATCCGCTTGGAATTCTCCATTCAATGCACTTAAAAAGCCCTCATAAACAAACAGCAGTCCTTGCCCTCCACTGTCTACGACACCGACTTCTTTTAGGACTGGAAGCAAGTCTGGAGTTTTAGCTAAAGCACGTTTTGCTCCTTTTACAACAGCTGTCATTACTTCAACGACATCATCAGTACTTTTTGCTTTCTTTTCTCCAGCTTTCGCTGCTTCTCTAGCTACTGTCAAAATCGTTCCTTCTACTGGTTTCATTACTGCTTTATACGCAGTTTCAACTCCATGAGTGAAGGCTGCAGCAAGATCAGAAGCATTTAATGAGACAACATCTGGAATTTGCTTAGAAAATCCACGAAACAATTGAGACAAAATAACGCCGGAATTTCCGCGCGCACCCATCAGCAATCCTTTTGAAAGCATTGCTGCTAATTCTCCTACTTTTTCTGAGGTTGAATCTACTACTGCCTTAGCTCCACTAGTCATAGATAGATTCATATTTGTTCCCGTATCGCCATCTGGCACAGGGAATACATTTAATGAATTGACGTATTCTGCATTTACTTGCAGACGATTCGCACCTGCCTGGACCATTTCCTGGAACTGGCTTGCACTTATTTCTGTTACACTCACCTAGATAATCCTCCTTCAGATCGACTGCTGAGTTACCAGCCAGTCTCCTGCCTAGTCTGGCAGTACACGAACACCTTGTACAAAGACATTAACTGAATTGGCAGTTACGCCTAATAATGCCTCTAGATTGTATTTCACTTTTTCTTGGACGTTGCGGGAAACTTCAGAGATTTTCGTACCATAGCTGATAATCGTATAAACATCTACAGCAATACCATTATCTTCTTGGCGGACAACTACTCCTCTTGAGTAATTTTCTTTACGCAAAATCTCAGTAATATTATCTTTAATTTGATTTTTGCTGGCCATTCCTACAACACCGAACACATCTGTCGCGGCGCCACCAACAACTGTTGCAATTACATCATTGGTAATTTCAATGGTTCCAGCTGACGTTTGAATTTTTACAGCCATGAATGAGCCTCCTTAACGGGTAAAAAACTCCCATTTTTCTTCTATCATATTTTATCATAGCGCAACTTGAAATAAAAGGCAGTTACCCAAAGTACTCAAAAACCTTGCAAAATTTCAGGTATAACCTTGTTTAATTTACAATTATTCTTCTCAATTGTCAATTGTATCTATGAAAATGTACTTGCAAATTCCCATTCTATATGATATGTTAGTCTGGTATGAGCTGAATTATTCTATTGCTCCAAATCAAGGCAAAGGAGGAAATTACCATGGCAAAAGTTTGTTACTTTACAGGTCGCAAGACAAAAAGTGGAAACAACCGTTCACACGCTATGAACTCAACAAAACGTACTGTTAAACCTAACTTACAAAAAGTTCGCGTTATGGTCGACGGAAAACCTAAAAAAGTTTGGGTGTCAACTCGTGCTTTGAAATCAGGAAAAGTTGAACGCGTTTAATTGAATGATACTTGGACCGTTCAGATAGTGAACGGTTTTTTATTTAATAAAAATTTTTGAGGGTGGGACTTTTGATTCCTACCCTTTTTTTGCGTTTATTTTTGTTATACGAACAAATTATGAAGTTATTTATTCTAAATTTTATTTTTTTGTGAAAACTAGACTCTTTTTAAGCAGAGAAAAACAAGGATATGATAAACTGAATACAACTTCATAGAAATTTGGTGGAAAATAAATATGAAAAAAAACTTAAAGTCATTCTTTAGAGAAAACGGACGCTACGCAGCAGCTAGTTTCCTGATTCCGTTTTTGATTTTAGCACTTGTTTATCTAAGTATCGGGATCTATCCTGGAAGCAGCAGAAGTATTTTGGCAAGTGATGCCTTTTCACAGTTTTCTAATTTTCATGCCAGCTTCCGAAATGTTCTTCTTGGAAAGCAAAGTATTTTTTATACATGGAATGCTTCTCTAGGATTGAATTATTTATCTTTAATTTCTTACTATCTAGGCGGGATCTTCACGCCACTGGTGTTCTTTTTTCCAAACCAGATGATGCCAGATGCACTGTATGTTCTGACTTTGCTTAAGGTCGGCTGTGCCGGATTGGCTTTTTGGTTTCTTGCACGTACGTTCAAGATTCCTCGCTGGGGGCATGTTGCACTTAGCGTCAGTTACGCATTGATCTCATTTATCACTGCACATTCGGAGATCATCATGTGGCTGGATGCATTTGTTTATCTTCCATTAGTGATTTTGGGGATTCATCGTGTTATGGATCTTAAACGGCCGAAACTTTTATTTGTCAGTTATTTACTCTTGTTTTTATCCAGTTTTTATATGGGTTTTATGATTGGCGTATTTTCTTTCTTATATTTTATCGCCCGTCTATTGACAAACTGGTCAGAATATAAAAAAACGATTGTTCCTTATGGTATCACTTCTTTACTGGCAGGCGGCGCTTCAATGATCATTGTATTGCCAGCAGTGCTGGATCTTCGGTCAAATGGCGAGGCACTGAGTCAGATCACTACGTTGAAAACAGAAGCGACTTCTTATCTGGATCTGATCATGAAAAATATGATTGGTGTTTATGACACGACAAAATACGGATCGATTCCGTTCGTTTACGCAGGTCTGCTACCATTAGTCCTCTGTCTGTTTTATTTTGCCAGTCGGAAAGTACCGTTGAAAAATAAATTTTTGTACGGCAGTCTTTTCGCCATACTTATCGCAAGTTTTTATCTTGTTCCATTAAATTTGTTCTGGCATGGTATGCATGCACCGAATATGTTTTTATTCCGTTATGCCTATCTGTTCTCTTTCTTAGTGCTCCTGCTTGCAGGAAAAGGATGGGAAAAGATAGAACAAGACGATCGTGGGCTGTTGTTAGGAATCATTTTGGTCGTAGCTGCTCTCTTTGCGGTGGCATGGGGCATCAAACCTGAAGGAAGCTACACCTATGTGACGATGACTTCCTTTGTATTGACAGTGGTTTTCTTAGGGATTTATGCTTTTGCTGTGGGATTTTATCAGCATAAAAAACTTTCATTCAATCATCTGAGTATATTGTTATTATTGATCATGTCTGCTGAAGCACTGGTCAATACGAACAGTATGATCCATGGCATTCTTGATGATTGGAATTATGCTTCCCGCAGTTTATATACTGATCCTTATCCTGACTTGAAAGCTCTTGTAAATGAAACAAAAAAAGATTCCGACTCGTTTTACCGCTTGGAAAATCTGGATCCAGTATCTGCAAACGATTCGATCAACTACGGTTACAGTGGTATCAGTTTGTTTTCTTCTATAAGAAATCGTAATTCTTCCTCTTACCTGGATAAATTAGGTTTCCGTTCAAGAGGGACAAATTTGAATATCCGTTATAACAATAATACTTTGCTGATGGATGGGTTTACAGGAATCAAATATAACATTTCTAAAAACGAAAGCACGTTCAGTAAATATGGCTTCCGCCAAGCTGGTCAAAGCGGCGACTATACACTGTATCAGAATGTCAATGCATTGCCACTAGCATTTACTGCACCGTTGTCCGTTAATGATGTTGAGCAGCCAGTGACAGATAATTTGACCAGTCAGACAAACTTGATCAATACATTGTCTGGTCTAAATGAACAGTATTTTACATTCTATACACCTACTTTGAAGAATCAGTTGAATACGACGATCACAAAGACAACGACTGGCGTCACTTACTCAGAAACAGCAGACAACCAGCCAAAAGAGCTCACTTGGGAAGTCCATGTGCCTGCAAATACACAAGCTTACTTAAGTTTGTTCCCAACCAATTTTGCACAATTAGAAAGTTCTAGCGCGACGATCACTGTCAATGGTACATCGCGAAAAACGCAAATCAACATTTCTGGTCAATACTATGATCTTGGCTATTATCCTCAAGAGACAACAGTGACATTTACTGCAAGTTTTTATGGGACGAAAGAAATAAGTTTCATGGAGCCTAAAGTCGTTGGTCTAGATGTTGTAGCCTATCAAGCCGCAATGAATCAGATCAAAGAAAAAGGTGTCGAAATGGAAGCCACTGGCAGAAAAGCTTCTGGGACTGTAAATACCGCTGAAGATTCCATGTTGGTGACAACTATTCCTTATGACAAAGGATGGAAAGCTAAAATTGATGGGAAACCAGTCAAGGTCAGCAATTTCAAAGACGCATTCTTGATGATAAAAGTTCCAGCAGGTAAACACACTGTCACTTTCAGTTACTTGCCTGAAGGATTTATGATAGGTGCAATCCTTTTTGTCCTATGTATTGCATTGTTTATTCTTTATGTCTGGTACCTTGACCGCAATCGCCCCTTTTATGGCACGATTGATCCAGCAATAGAAGAAAAACCGCGAAATACACACAGAAGAAGACGAAGAAAATAAAGAAACGATGGAACCTGTTCAGACTGTCCGCACCAAGGGCAATCAAAACAACGTTCCATCGTTTTTTGGTTACAAAAAAAGTATCATGGCAAAAAGAAGGTTCACTTATCCATGCTTCGTTCACAAGTCACGATATTCATCAAAGATGAGAAGCTGTTTTTTAAAATTGCTCCTTGTGACTCAGAGTTAAATGACAGGCTCACGACCTCTTTCTTAAACGGTGTTCAAAAGCTTGCATCTGCGGCAATAAGCCCAGTCAAACGAAAAATATGAGGAGCTATTTTGGTTTGGCTGGGCTTATTGCTTGATGCAGGGCAGCTTTTTCACAACCTCTTATTCATATTTCACTTCATACAAATAAAGTCCTTCAGGATGTGCTGTAGGTCCTGCTGCATTACGATCTTTTTTCGCAATAATATCTGGGATACTATCTTCAGGCAATCGGCCATTGCCGATTTTCAAAAGCGTTCCTACTAAGATCCGTATCATCTTATACAAGAAGCCATTTCCCCTAAATGTAAACAACAATTCGTCTTTTGTTTCATTTACCTCCATCTTAGCTTCGTAGATCGTACGTACTTTATCCTCTATCGAGCTTCCTGATGCACAAAAAGAGGTGAAATCGTGGGTCCCTAATAAATCAGGAAGTGCCCGCTGAATTTTTTCCAAATCAAGTGGGTAAGGAAAATAACTTGCATAATGGCGTCGAAAAGGACTGCGTGGTTTCCCTATATCCACTCGAAATTGATACGTCTTTTCTTTGACCAAATATCTTGCGTGGAAGTCTTCTGAAACAATTTCTACTTGTCTTACAGCAATATCCTCTGGTGACTGGGTATCTAGCGCGAAACGCATTCGTTCTAACGGACGCTCCTCTGGATAATCAAAATGGATTACTTGCCCGATCGCATGTACTCCGGCATCTGTCCTTCCCGAACCAAAGACCGTGATTTCTTTTCCATTTGCCATTTTTTGTAATGTTTTTTCTACTTCTTCTTGAACAGTACGCCCATTTGGCTGTTTTTGGAATCCATTAAAATTTGTTCCGTCGTACGCAATGATTGCTTTGTAACGTACCATGTTTTTCTCTCCTTTGTTCCTAAAAGGTTATCTGGAATAATGATTTTTTTATAAAATTTTTTCGTTCTTTCTTTTCAGATAAAAGAAAGAGGCCTGTGACCTTAGTCTGCCACAGACCCTAATATTTCTTGTCATACACTGCTCGCATCCTTTCTTGCAAACAGATCAGCAAGAAAAGAATAGATAGCGGCCCACTGAACGTTTATCCTCTTAAAAAGATCAGTAGCACAGTTAATAATACAAAAGCAATGATAACCATCGTGTCTCTATTATGCCAATGCAATACACGATATTTCGTTCTTCCTTCCCCACCTTTGTAGCCTCTTGCTTCCATAGCAGTCGCAAGATCTTCCGCACGGTTGAAGCTGCTGACAAATAAAGGAATCAGCAAAGGAATGACTGCTTTCATTTTCTGAACTAGGTTTCCTTCACCAAAATCAACACCGCGAGCGCGCTGAGCGTTCATGATCTTTTCTGTTTCGTCCATCAATGTAGGCACAAAACGAAGAGCAATCGACAGCATCAATGAAATTTCGTGGACTGGGAACCGTACGGCTTTCAATGGACGAAGCAAGTACTCAATCGCATCCGATAATTCCAAAGGCGGTGTAGTAAGCGTGAGTAGAGTCGACATAAAAATGATCAACACGAATCGACAGAAAATAAAGAGGCCGTTCATCACACCAAATTCAGTGATATGGAAAACACCCCAACTCCAATAAGTTTCTCCGCCACTTGTAAACAAGACCTGCAAAGCTACAGTGAAGAGGATTAGCCAGATCAATGGGCGAATGCCTCGGATAAAAAATTTCAAATCTACTTTTGACAAGAAGACAGAAAGTAATGTGAAAAATGCCAACAAAAGGTACGTTTCCCAATTATTTGCTAAAAAAATGATTCCGATAAAATAAAAACTGGCTAATAATTTAGCTCGGGGATCCAATCGATGGATCAAGGAATCTCCAGGCATATAACGACCAAATATCAATTTATTCATCATGGGCATTTCCTCCAGCATAATGGACGATAGCGTCTGCTAATTCTTCAGCTGTCAAAGGCAAGGTAGCAAAGTTCATCCCTTTAGCCATTAATTCTTCTGCAAACTCGGTGGCAGTAGGTACGCCTAGTTGTTTTTCTTTTAGCCATTCAATGTTTTGAAAGACCTCTTGCGGCTCCCCGCTATTAACGATTCGTCCCTTTTCCAGCACATAGACATAATCTGCAAAATTGGCTACATCATCCATTAAATGCGTAACTAATACAATAGTGATCTGCTGTTCCTTATGAAGACGCCAAAACATCTCCATCATTTCTTTTCTACCCTGGGGATCAAGTCCTGCCGTTGGTTCATCCAATACAAGTACTTCCGGCCTCATGGCAAGCACACCAGCGATTGCTACTCTACGCATTTGCCCTCCTGAAAGTTCAAATGGCGAACGTTCCAAATAGCTTTCATCCAGCCCAACTTGTTCTAATGTTTCTTTTGCTAGGACTAGTGCTTCTTCTTCGCTGACACCAAAGTTTTTAGGACCGAAAGCAATGTCTTTTGCTACCGTTTCTTCGAATAGCTGTGCTTCTGGAAACTGAAAGACGATGCCAACTTTTTTTCGGATGGGCTTTAAATTCTTATTATCCGTATCCGGCTGAATATCTCGTTCTCCAATATGGACTGTACCGCTTGTTGGCTTAACAAGCGCATTCAAATGCTGAAGTAAGGTTGATTTTCCGCTTCCGGTATGCCCTACTAATGCAGTATAACTGTTTTCTTTGATCGTCATATTGATGTCAAATAAGGCTCTTTGTTCAAATGGTGTATTCGGCTGATAAGTGAAGTCTACTTGTTCAAAACGGATGTCCATAACCAATCCACCATCCTTTCTTCTGTCATATATTCACTGGGCACATCAACCCCACGTTCTTTCAGTGCGCTCTTCAGTTTTTCAGGAAATGGTAGATCTAGACCTAAGTCGATCAGTTCAGGACCAGCAGAAAAAATTTCTTTTGGTGTACCTTCGCGGACAAGTTCTCCTTGTCTCATCACTAGTATCCGATTGGCATTAGCTGCTTCATCAATATCATGAGTGATAGATATAACGGTCAATTGACTTTCTTCTTTGATCTTCTTGATCGTAGAGATCACTTCTTCACGGCCTTCTGGATCTAGCATACTGGTTGCTTCATCTAAAATAATGATATCAGGTCGTAAGGCAACCACGCCGGCAATGGCAACACGTTGTTTTTGCCCTCCTGATAAACGAGCAGGCTCGCGTGAAGCAAACTCAGCCATTCTAACTTTCTCAAGTGCATCTTTCACACGCACTAGCATTTCTTCTCTGGGAATCCCTTGATTTTCAAGACCAAAAGCAACGTCATCTTCTACTGTCGAACCAACGAACTGGTTGTCTGGATTTTGAAAAACCATTCCAACCATCTGTCGGATCGTCCAAATATTTTCTTCATCCAATATTTGATTTCCCACTTTCACGATCCCTGATTCTGGCAGAAGCAATCCATTGATCGTTTTGGCAAGTGTCGATTTTCCTGAACCATTGTGTCCAATAATAGCGATCCACTCACCTTTATCAATTGTAAAGGAGACATCTTTCAATGCGGGGCGAAGATCATCTGGCTGGTATTTATAATTTATCTTTTCTAATTCAATAATTGGCTCCATGATTACTCCTTCTTCATCCTAAAGTTCCTACTAACACTATCAAAAAAAGACAAAATTTTCAATTATTTCTCGCTTAAAATGTTTTTTTATGCCTTCAAACATATCTGTCATGACAGGTAATTGAAGGTATAAAAAAACACTTTATGATGAGTGCTTACTCCCCAAGCGATATTCGCTTGAGGAGCAGCGCTGAGCTAGACTCGGAAAAACATCTTCCAACATCATAACACTCTAAAAGAATCATCTATAAAGTGATGTTATTAGTGTGATTTTAGACAAGTTCTAAGACAACCATTGGTGCACCATCACCGCGTCTTGGTTCTGTCTTCAAAATGCGTGTGTATCCGCCTTGACGTTCTGCGTAACGAGGTGCAATATCGTTGAACAGTTTTTGTAAAGCTGATTCAATGACGATGTCCTCATTTTCTTCACGCACGCTGGCAACTTCATTACGTACGAAAGCCGCAGCTTGACGACGTGCATGCAAATCTCCGCGTTTACCTAAAGTGATCATTTTTTCTGCAGTTGAGCGAACTTCTTTCGCACGAGCTTCAGTAGTCACAATACGTTCGTTGATTAATAAATCAGTTGTTAAATCACGCAACATCGCTTTACGTTGGCTAGATGTGCGTCCTAGTTTACGATAACTCACGTTGGTTTCCCTCCTTCGTAAAAGGTTTTAATCTTCTTTACGTAAACCTAAACCTAAGTCGTGCAATTTTGCTTTAACTTCTTCTAATGATTTACGTCCTAAGTTACGGACTTTGATCATTTCAGGCTCAGATTTATTTGTAAGTTCTTGTACAGTATTGATTCCTGCACGTTTCAAACAATTGTAAGAGCGAACAGACAAGTCTAACTCTTCGATCGTCATTTCCAACATTTTTTCTTTTTGTGTTTCTTCTTTTTCGACCATGATTTCAGCATTTTTTGCTTCATCAGTTAAGTTCACAAAAATATCCAAATGTTCAGTCATGATTTTCGCAGACAAACTCATTGCTTCCAACGGTTCAATTGAACCATCTGTCCAAATCTCCATCGTCAATTTATCAAAATCTTCACGGTGTCCAACACGTGTGTTCTCAACTTGATAGTTCACACGACGAACAGGTGTGTAGATTGAATCGACTGGAAGAACGCCAATTGGCATATCTTCTTTTTTATTTTCATCTGCTTGAACATAACCACGTCCAGGTTTCACTGTTAAGCGAGCATGGAACGTAGCTCCTTCAGAGACACTACAGATGTACATATCTTTGTTAAGAATTTCTACATCACTATCAACGATAATATCGCCAGCAGTTACTGTAGCAGGTCCGGTAATATCGATTTCAAGGGTTTTTTCTTCTTGGCCATACATTTTCAGCGCTAAGCCTTTAATGTTCAAGATGATTTGAGTGACGTCTTCTCTAACACCTTTGATGGTAGAGAATTCATGCAGTACACCATCGATTTGAATATTAGTGATGGCAGCACCTGGCAAAGAAGATAATAAAATACGACGTAGGGAATTCCCTAAAGTAGTCCCATACCCTCTTTCAAGAGGTTCAACGATGAACTTGCCATAATCTTTTTCTTCATCAATTTTTGCGATTCTTGGTTTTTCGAACTCAATCATTCTTATCTTTACCCCTTTCAAAACGAAAAGTGTCTTGTTCAATGACGTTACTGATAAAACTCAAAATGAGCGGCACTCATTAAACACGACGGCGTTTTGGAGGGCGGGCACCATTATGAGGAACTGGAGTCACGTCACGAATTGCAGTCACTTCTAAACCTGTAGCTTGTAATGAACGAATTGCTGCTTCACGTCCAGAACCAGGTCCTTTAACTGTTACTTCAACAGTCTTTAATCCGTGTTCCATTGCTGCTTTTGTAGCAGTTTCTGCTGCCATTTGAGCGGCAAAAGGAGTTGATTTTTTGCTTCCTTTGAAACCTAATGAACCAGCTGATGACCACGCTAATGCATTTCCGTGAGTATCAGTGATCATGATGATAGTGTTATTGAATGTAGAATGGATATGTGCAATACCTGCTTCTATATTCTTCTTCACACGGCGTTTACGATTCACTTTTTTTGCTGCCATGAAGTTTTAACCTCCTTCACTTAAGAATTATTTTTTCTTGCCAGCGATAGCGCGAGCTGGGCCTTTACGAGTACGTGCATTGTTTTTCGTGTTTTGTCCACGAACAGGCAATCCACGGCGATGACGGATTCCACGGTAAGAACCGATTTCCATCAAACGTTTGATGTTCAAGTTCACTTCACGACGAAGATCCCCTTCAACTTTTAATTTATCTACTTCTGCACGGATAGCATCTGTTTGTTCATTCGTTAATTCACGAACGCGAACATCTTCAGATACACCAGCATCAGCTAAGATCTTTTTAGCAGTAGTGTTACCAATACCATAGATATAAGTAAGTGAAACTACTACACGTTTATCACGAGGAATATCTACTCCTGCAATACGAGCCATATTTATAGCACCTCCAATTATCCTTGACGTTGTTTATGTTTTGGATTTGCTGGGCAAATCACCATAACGCGTCCTTTACGACGAATTACTTTACAATGTTCGCACATTGGTTTTACTGATGGTCTTACTTTCATGATAATACCTCCTGTAGTTTTACGGAGTACAATTATTTAAAGCGATAAGTAATACGGCCACGGTTAAGATCGTATGGAGACAATTCAACCGTTACTTTGTCACCAGGTAAGATACGGATGTAATGCATACGAATTTTACCTGAAACAGTAGCAAGAACTTGGTGTCCGTTTTCTAGTTCAACTTTAAACATTGCATTCGGCAAAGTTTCGACGACTGTACCTTCGACTTCAATCATATCTTCTTTTGCCACGCACAGTACCTCCTTGTACTTGTTTCGCATTTTCACACGATAAAATGGCGGAAACTGCAGTTCCCACCTCAAAATTCTCAAAATGGATCATCTAGAGGATTCTCTAGAAGTCGGACTGACATATTCTATCATAATTTATTGAACTTGACAAGAGTAACTGCATAATGCAAGTCGGCTACGGGCAATCGTGCTATTTTTCAATGATTTTTTGTACATCTGCAAATACAGCATCGATTTCACGAGCACCATCAATAGTGTTTAGCAAACCTTGTTCTTTATAATAAGCCAAGATTGGTTCACTATTTTTGATGTTGATAGCCAGACGATTTTTAACCGTCTCAGGTTTATCATCTTCTCTTTGATAGAATTCATGCCCACCGCAACGATCACATGTGTCTTCAACTTTTGTAGGGTTGAAAATTTTATGGTAAGTTGCTCCACAATTGCTGCAGATAAATCGGCCGGCTAGACGTTCGACCAAGATTTCTTCACCAACATGGATATCGATGACAGCATCAATTTTTTTATTCAAATCTTTTAGCATTGCGTCCAGAGCTTTTGCTTGATCTAACGTACGTGGAAAGCCATCTAATAAGAAGCCTTTCTCTGTATCTGGTTCAGCTAGTCGCTCTTTCACGATTCCATTTGTTACTTCATCAGGAACTAATGCACCTTTATCCATATAAGACTTTGCTTCCAGGCCAAGAGCTGTTTCGTTTTGCATTGCTGCGCGGAACATATCTCCTGTTGAGATGTGCGGAATACCATAAGCATCAATGATTTTTTCAGCTTGTGTTCCTTTACCTGCGCCTGGCAGCCCCATTAAAATGAGGTTCATTGTTTTCCCTCCTAATAAATGTGTGAGAACGTGTGTTGAGGGAAAACCTCAACACGCTTTCTTACTCAATGAATCCAACATATTTACGTTTCAGCATTAAGCCTTCTAACTGTTTCGCAGTTTCTAAAGCTACACCGATAACGATCAGTAAGCTTGTACCGCCTAATCCGATTGATTGTGGAAGATCCCAAACCATTTGAGCAATGATTGGAAGCAATGCCACTAAACCAAGGAAGACTGCACCAACTGTACTTAAACGCATCAGTAATCTTGAGACATACTCTTCAGTCCCCTTACCAGGGCGTACGCTTGGTATATAACTTCCTTGCTTTTGCAAGTTTTCCGCTAATTTCTCAGGGTTTACTTGAACAAAGGCGTAGAAGAAAGTGAAGGCAACGATCAGAATCGTATAAATCGTAGCACCAGGTGCTGTATTATAGTTAAAGATCTCCATCATCACTTTGTACCAGTTTTCAGAACCGAATCTACCGCTCAATGCTTGTAAAACAGCATTTGGCGTAGCAATAAACGAACTAGCAAAGATAACTGGAATAACTCCAGCTGCATTTACTTTCAACGGCAGATAGCTGCTTGTAGGCGCGCCAGCTACGCGTTTCGTATATTGGATCGGGATCTTGCGTTCAGCTTGTTGGAAAAATGTTACGAATGTCACGATCAATAAGACCGCTACTAGTAAAATGGCCACAAAAATAGCAGATTTCCATATGTCTGAAGGATCAATATTTATAAAGTAATCTTCATAAATTTCTCTGATACTTTCAGGCAATCTAGAAATGATACCTGCAAAAATGATCATTGATACGCCATTTCCGATACCTTTTTCTGTGATCTGTTCTCCTAGCCAAGTAACAAACATCGTACCGGCTGTTAGAATCAAACCGATCGTTACGTAAGTTGCTACGTTAGGATTATTCACGAAACCTAATTGAGCGTATTGATTGAATCCAGCAGTGATACCGACAGATTGGATAAATGCCAATACTAATGTCAGATATCGAGTCGCTTGATTCAGTTTTTTACGACCAACTTCCCCTTGTTTCGACCATTCAACAAATCGAGGCACGATGTCCATTTGAAGAAGCTGAATGACGATAGAAGCAGTAATGTATGGTGAAACCCCCATTGAGAAAATGGAAAAGTTTTGCATCGCACTACCACTTACCAAGTTCAACATGTTGAAAAATGGCAAAGAAGAAAGGTTTTGCAATGAAGCAGCATTTACGCCTGGTACAGTAATATGTGCACCTAGGCGAAATACAAACAACACAAATACAGTAAATAGGATTTTCGATCTAATGTCTTTTACTTTAAAAGCATCTTTTAATAGTCTAAACATTAGATCACCTCGATTGATCCACCAGCCGCTTCAATTGCTTCTTGAGCTGCTTTAGAGAATTTTGCTGCTTTCACAGTTAATTTCTTGTTTAGTTCCCCATTAGCTAATACTTTGATTCCAGCTTTTTCGTTTTTCACGATTCCAGCTTCAACTAAAGCAACAGGAGTTACTTCAGCTCCGTCTTCAAAGCGGTTCAATACATCAAGATTAATGACTGCATAGTCTTTACGGTTCACGTTTGTGAATCCTCGTTTTGGTAAACGACGGAACAATGGTGTTTGTCCCCCTTCAAATCCTAAACGCACACCGCCGCCTGAACGAGCTTTTTGTCCTTTTTGTCCGCGTCCGGCAGTTTTTCCGTTACCAGATGAAGTCCCACGACCAACACGGTTACGTACTTGGCGAGAACCTTCAGCAGGTTTTAATTCATGAAGTTTCATAGGTTTGGCACCTCCTTAATGTTCTAGTTATGATTTTTCTAAATTAAATTTCTTCAACGTCCACTAGGTGAGAAACAGTATTGATCATGCCTTTAATTGCTTCATTAGAAGGCTTAACCACTGAACTGTTAATCTTTGTAAGACCTAACGCTTTAACTGTATCGCGTTGGTTTTGAGGACGTCCGATAATACTGCGTTTTAAAGTAACTTTTAATTCAGCCATTATTGTTGTCCTCCTTATCCGATTAATTCTTCAACTGATTTGCCGCGAAGTTCTGCAACTTCTTCTGCACGTTTCAATTGTTTCAAACCTTCAACTGTTGCGCGAACAACGTTGATTGGTGTATTTGAGCCTAAAGATTTAGAAGTGATATCTGCTACCCCAGCTAATTCTAATACGGCACGAACTGGTCCACCAGCAGCAACCCCAGAACCTTCTACAGCAGGTTTCATTAGGATTCTACCACCACTAAAAGCACCGATTACTTCGTGTGGGATTGTTGAACCAACCATAGGTACTTCAACTAAGTTTTTCTTCGCATCTTCAATTGCTTTACGGATTGCTTCAGGAACTTCTTGAGCTTTACCTGTACCAAATCCTACGTGTCCGTTTTTGTCACCGACAACAACTAAAGCAGCAAAACGTAGACGACGTCCACCTTTAACAACTTTTGTTACACGGTTAATTGCAACAACGCGGTCTTCTAATTCCAAATGTTTTGGATCGATATAAACCATGAATGGTATTCCTCCTTCTTCTAAAATTCTAGTCCATTTTCGCGAGCAGCTTCAGCTAAATCTTGCACACGGCCATGGTAAAGGTATCCACCACGGTCAAAGACTACTACTTTAATGCCTTTTTCAGCTGCACGTTCAGCAACTAGTTTACCGACAGCTTGTGCTGCTTCTGTTTTTGTTCCACCTGAAATTTCTTTATCCAAGGTAGAGGCACTTGCTAGCGTTACACCCGCTACGTCATCAATAATTTGAGCGTAGATGTTTTTGTTAGAACGAAAAACGTTCAAGCGTGGGCGCTCAGCAGTACCAGAGATATTGTTACGTACACGACGATGTCTCTTTTGACGTGTTTTGTTCTTATCTGGTTTTGTAATCACAATTGTCACCTCTTTATTTTTATTGTACTACTATTTCAAGCAGTAAATACGTTTCGAAAAATAGAAGCTGCGGCACAAGTAAAAATGTATTTTTTTGAAGGTAAACTTCAGCCAAATGCCTTTTTCCTGCTGCTGGCTTCTATGCAATTTTTCTAAACGATTATTTACCAGTTTTACCTTCTTTACGGCGTACATATTCGCCAACATAACGAATACCTTTACCTTTATAAGGTTCTGGAGGACGAGTTCCACGAATGTTTGCAGCTAATTCGCCAACTTCTTCTTTGTTCGCACCTTTAACAATTACTTGTGTGTTAGCTGGTACTTCAACAGTTACTCCAGCTGGTGGTGTGATTTCTACTGGATGTGAGTAACCAACGTTCAATACAAGTTTTGATCCTTGTAATTGTGCACGGTACCCAACCCCGATTAGTTCTAACGCTTTTTGGAAACCTTCGCTGACACCTACAACCATGTTGTTGAAGTTCGCACGAGTTGTTCCATGAATTGTTTTCATTTCTTTACTGTCGTTTGGACGAGTGAAAGTTACTTCGTTTCCTTCGATATTCATTTTGATATCTGCTGAAAAAGTACGAGTCAATTCACCTTTTGGTCCTTTAACTGTAACGTTGTTTCCGTCTTGAGTAACTGTTACTCCTTCAGGGATAACAACGACTTTATTTCCGATACGGCTCACTTAAAGACACCTCCTTGTAGATTCTACTTGATTACCATACGTAAGCGATAACTTCGCCGCCGATATTTTTTTCACGAGCTTCTTTATCAGTGACAACACCTTCAGAAGTCGAAATGATTGCGATACCTAAACCGTTCAATACTTTTGGTACTTCGTCAGCTTTGACATAAGCACGCAAACCTGGTTTAGAGATACGTTTTAAGTTTGTGATAACACGTTCGCCGTTTTTACCAAATTTTAGGAAAACACGGATCACGCCTTGTTTGTCATCTTCGATGTATTCAACATCACGAACGAAACCTTCACGTTTCAAGATTTCAGCGATGTCACGTTTAATTTTTGATGCAGGTACTTCTAAAGACTCATGTTTAACCATGTTTGCGTTACGGATACGAGTTAGAAAATCTGCAATTGGATCTGTCATGACCATTGATCTTTTACCTCCTTCTTATGCGAATTTACTTTTTACCAGCTAGCTTTCTTCACGCCGGGAATTTGACCTTTATAGGCAAGTTCGCGGAAGCAAATACGGCAAAGATGGAACTTACGATAAACTGAATGTGGACGTCCGCAACGTTCGCAACGAGTATAAGCTTGTGTTGAAAATTTTGCAGGACGTTTGTTTTTAGCAATCATTGATTTTTTAGCCACGTAGTTCGCCTCCTTTAATTATTTTTGGAATGGCATGCCTAATTGTGTCAACAACTCACGAGATTCTTCATCAGAGTTTGCTGTTGTTACAATAACGATGTCCATACCACGTACTTTATCTACTAAATCATAATCTACTTCTGGGAAGATCAATTGTTCTTTAATACCTAAAGTATAGTTTCCACGACCGTCAAAGGCTTTTTTACTTACACCATGGAAGTCACGTACACGTGGTAGTGAAACAGAAACCAATTTGTCTAAGAATTCGTACATTCTTTCTCCGCGCAATGTAACTTTTGCACCAATTGGCATTCCTTCACGTAAACGGAATCCAGCGATTGATTTTTTAGCTTTTGTAATCATTGGTTTTTGACCAGTGATCAAAGTTAATTCTTCAACTGCTTTATCTAAGTTTTTAGCGTTTGATACCGCATCACCAACACCCATGTTGATGACGATTTTTTCAACTTTAGGTGTTTGCATAACAGAGCTATAGTTAAATTTTTCCATCAATGATGGAGTTACTTCTTTAAGATATTTTTCTTTTAGGCGGTTCATTCAGTAAGACCCTCCTTCCTTAAACTTTTATTTATCTAAAACTTCACCGGTTTTTTTAGAAACACGGACTTTTTTGCCGTCTACTTCTTTGTAGCCAACTCGGCCAGCTACACCAGTAGAGTCAACCACCATCACGTTAGAAACATGAATTGGCGCTTCCATCTCAACAATTCCACCTTGAGGAGCAGCTTGAGAAGGTTTTTGGTGTTTTTTAACGACATTTACACCTTCGACAATAACTTTATCTTTTTTCGGGAACGCTGCTAGTACAACGCCTTCTTTGTTTTTGTCTTTTCCAGTGATAACTTTAACTTTATCGCCTTTTTTAACAAACATAACTGTTTCGCACCTCCTTTGATAAGTGTCTCAAGATTATAAAACTTCTGGTGCTAGTGAAACGATCTTCATGAAGTTGTTTTCACGTAGTTCACGTGCAACTGGCCCAAAGATACGTGTTCCACGAGGGCTTTTATCATCACGAATAATCACTGCAGCATTTTCATCAAATTTAATATATGAACCGTCTGTACGACGAGCTCCTGATTTTGTTCGAACGATAACGGCTTTAACGACGTCACCTTTTTTGACAACCCCACCTGGCGTTGCTTGTTTAACCGTAGCAACGATCACATCACCGATGTTAGCAGTTTTACGACCAGATCCACCAAGGACTTTGATCGTCAAAATTTCACGTGCGCCTGAGTTATCAGCGACTTTTAAACGACTTTCTGCTTGGATCACGTTGTGTATCCTCCTTTCAGATTTTGCATTCAATCTATATAGGAAAATCTCGTGTTATTAGATAATAACTGCTTCTTCGACTACTTCCAACAAACGGAAACGTTTTGTAGCTGATAATGGACGAGTTTCCATAATTCTCACGATGTCGCCAACTTTTGCTGTGTTGTTTTCATCATGCACTTTGTATTTCTTAGAATAGTTCATGCGTTTGCCATAGATAGGGTGGTTTTTCTTTGTTTCGACAGCAACGGTAATTGTTTTATCCATTTTGTCTGAAACCACGCGACCTTGATAAACTTTGCGTTGATTTCTTCCTTCAGTCATACGCTTAATGGCCTCCTTCCATAATTACTTAGCCTGTTCACGCAACACAGTTTTGATGCGTGCAATCGATTTACGTACTTCTTTAATACGTGCAGTGTTTTCTAATTGACCTGTTGCTAATTGGAATCTAAGATTAAACAATTCTTCTTTTAATTGTTTTTCTTGATCAAGCATTTCGGCAGTGGTTAATTCTCTGATTTCTTTAACCTTCATTCGATTCACCACCCATTTCCTCACGTTTTACGATCTTAGTTTTCATTGGTAATTTGTGAGAAGCTAGACGTAACGCTTCACGAGCTACTTCTTCAGGAACGCCTGCGATTTCAAACATGATTTTACCACGTTTTACTGGTGCAACCCATCCTTCAGGTGCCCCTTTACCAGAACCCATACGTACCCCAATTGCTTTGGCAGTATAAGATTTGTGAGGGAAAATTTTAATCCATACTTTCCCACCACGTTTCATGTAACGAGTCATTGCGATACGAGCAGCTTCGATTTGGCGGTTTGTGATCCAATGTGAATCAACAGCTTGCAAACCGTATTCACCGAATGCTACTTCTTTTCCGCCTTTAGCTTCCCCGCGCATTTTTCCGCGGAATTCACGACGGTGTTTTACACGTTTAGGTACTAACATGATTATTTCCCTCCTTTCTCAGTGTTTTTTTTAGTTGGAAGAATTTCTCCACGATAGATCCACACTTTAACTCCTAGTTTTCCGTATGTTGTATCTGCTTCTTCCCATGCGTAATCAATGTCCGCACGTAAAGTATGAAGAGGAACAGTTCCCTCTGAGTATCCTTCTGAACGAGCGATATCTGCTCCGTTTAGACGACCAGATACTTGAGTTTTGATCCCTTGAGCGCCAGCACGCATTGAGCGTTGGATCGCTTGTTTTTGAGCGCGACGGAAAGCAACACGGTTTTCTAATTGACGTGCGATTCCTTCACCTACTAATTTTGCATCTAGATCTGGTTTTTTGATTTCCACGATGTTGATGTGGATTCTTTTACCAGTTAATTTGTTTAATTCTTTTCTTAGGCTTTCGACTTCAGAACCGCCTTTACCAATAACCATACCTGGTTTAGCTGTGTGAATTGAAATGTTTACGCGACCTGTTGCACGTTCGATTTCAACTGTTGATACAGCAGCATCAGCAAGTTTAGTTGAAATAAATTTACGGATTCTTAAATCTTCGTGTAAGAACTCAGCATACTCTTTTTCAGCATACCATTTAGCATCCCAGTCGCGGATGATGCCTACACGCATTCCAATTGGATGTACTTTTTGACCCACTGATTATCCCTCCTTATTTTTCTGATACGACTACCGTGATATGACTTGTACGTTTGTTGATTGGAGAAGCTGATCCTTTTGCACGAGGACGGAAACGTTTCATTGTAGGTCCTTCGTTAACAAAAGCTTCGCTTACTACCAAGTTTTCAACATCTAAGTCAAAGTTATTTTCTGCATTCGCAACTGCTGACATCAATACTTTTTCAATGATTCCAGCAGATTTGTTTGGTGTGAATTTCAAGATTGAAATTGCATCTGCGACACTTTTACCTCTGATAAGGTCAATTACTAAACGGGCTTTTCGAGGTGAAGTGCGAACTGTTTTTGCAGTTGCTTTAGCTGATGTGATTTGTTCTGCCATTTGGATTTATCCTCCCCTCAAATTAGCGTTTCGTTTTCTTATCGTCAGCAGCATGTCCACGATAAGTTCTTGTAGGTGCAAATTCACCTAATTTGTGTCCTACCATGTCTTCTTGGATGTAAACTGGTACATGTTTACGTCCATCATAAACTGCGATGGTATATCCAACAAAACTTGGGAAAACTGTTGAACGACGTGACCAAGTTTTGATAACTTTTTTCTTTTCAACCCCTGCTTGAGCTTCAACTTTTTTCATTAAATGCTCATCGACAAAAGGTCCTTTCTTTAAACTACGACCCATGGTGAACCTCCTCTCAAAATGTGCGACACATGGTCAAAGTAATTATTTATTTTTGCGACGACGAACAATAAGTTTGTCTGATTTAGCTTTTTTGTTACGAGTTTTGTAACCAAGAGCTGGTTGACCCCAAGGAGAAACTGGTGCTTTACGTCCGATAGGAGCTTTACCTTCACCACCACCGTGTGGGTGATCATTAGGGTTCATTACGCTACCACGTACAGTTGGACGTTTACGCATCCAACGAGAGCGTCCAGCTTTACCGATGTTGATTAATTCGTGTTGTTCGTTACCTACAGAACCGATTGTTGCGCGGCATGCAGCTAAGATCATACGAACTTCACCAGAGTTCAAGCGGATCAATACGTATTTGCCTTCTTTACCAAGTACTTGAGCACTTGTACCAGCAGAACGGATCAATTGTCCACCTTTACCAGGTTTCATTTCAATGTTGTGGATAACAGTACCAACTGGAATGTTTTCTAATGGAAGAGCATTTCCGACTTTGATATCTGCTTCTGGACCTGAAACAAGTTTCATACCCACTTCTAGTCCTTTAGGTGCTAAGATGTAAGCTTTCACTCCATCTTCATAGTGTACTAACGCGATGTTAGCTGAACGGTTTGGATCATATTCGATCGTTTGAACAGTTGCAACAACGTTGTCTTTGTTACGTTTGAAGTCGATCACGCGATATTGGCGTTTGTGTCCGCCACCTTGATGACGTACAGTGATGCGGCCGTTGTTGTTACGTCCAGCATGGTTTTTCAATGGTTGTAACAATGATTTTTCAGGTATTGATGTTGTGATTTCAGCAAAATCAGAACCTGTCATGTTACGACGACCATTTGAGGTAGGTTTGTACTTTTTAATCGCCACGTTTTTCCCTCCTAATTTAATGAGTTATCTATTAGTGCTTATTCAGCAGCTTCGAATAATTGGATTTCTTTTGAATCTTCAGTCAATGTAACGATCGCTTTGCGACGTTTTTTTGTATATCCTGCATATTTGCCCATACGTTTGAATTTCGCACGTACGTTCACGATGTTCACGTTTTTGACTTTAACGTCAAAAGCAGCTTCTACCGCTTGTTTTACTAAAGTTTTGTTTGCGCGAGTGTCCACTTCAAAAGTGTATTTCTTGTCATCCATGGCAAGCATTGATTTTTCAGTGATCACTGGGCGTTTGATTACGTCTAGTAAGTTCATTATGCAAGCACCTCCTCAATTTGAGTAAGAGCAGTTTGTGTTGCTAACACTTTTGTATTTGATACAACGTCTAGCACACTCACATTATCAGAAGTTACTACAGAAACGTTTGGTAAGTTACGTGCTGATAAAGCAGCAAAGTCGTTACCTTTTTCTAGAACAACCAATACTTTAGAGTCGATAGATAAGTTAGCAAGAACTTGTTTGAATTCTTTTGTTTTTGGTGCGTCGAAGTTCAAGCCTTCGATTGCTACCAAGTTGTTTTCAGCAACTTTTTCTGATAATACAGATTTCATTGCTAAACGACGAACTTTTTTAGGAAGTTTGTAGCTGTAAGAACGTGGTGTTGGTCCAAAGACTACGCCACCTCCACGCCATTGTGGTGAGCGGATAGATCCTTGACGTGCACGACCTGTTCCTTTTTGACGCCATGGTTTACGTCCACCGCCACGAACAGCGCTACGGTTTTTAACCGCGTGTGTTCCTTGTCTTAATGACGCACGTTGCATTACGATTGCATCGTAAACAACACTTTCATTAGGTTCAATTCCGAAGATTTCTTCGTTAAGTGTGATTTCACCGTTTTGGCTTCCATCTTGTTTGAATAATGCTACATTCGGCATTCCTTAGTTCCTCCTTTCTTCCTACAATTATTTAGCTTTCACAGCTGATTTGATAGTGATTAAAGATTTTTTCGCTCCAGGAACATTACCTTTGATCAAGATAACATTTCTTTCTGCATCTACACGTACAACTTCCAAGTTTTGGATAGTTACGCGGTTGCCACCCATACGGCCAGCAAGACGTTTGTTTTTGAATACACGGTTAGGTGCAACTGGACCCATTGACCCAGGACGACGATGGTAACGAGAACCGTGAGCCATTGGTCCGCGGCTTTGTCCGTGGCGTTTGATAACCCCTTGGAATCCTTTACCTTTCGTAGTACCTGTTACATCAATAATGTCTCCTGCTTGGAAAACATCTACTGTAATTTCTTTTCCTACTTCATATTCTCCTAGCTCAACATTTTTGAATTCACGAATGAAGCGCTTAGGAGCCGTGTTTGCTTTTGCAACATGACCTTTCGCAGGTTTGTTTGATAAAACTTCACGCATATCTTGGTAACCAACTTGAATAGCTTCGTAGCCATCCGTTTCCATTGTTTTCACTTGTAGTACTACGTTTGGCGTAGCTTCTACAACAGTAACTGGAATTAATTCACCAGATTCAGTGAAGATTTGTGTCATTCCCACTTTTTTCCCTAAGATTCCTTTGGTCATGAGTACACCTCCATTATTTTTGTTTTAGTTTTATAATTTGATTTCGATGTTTACACCAGATGGTAAGTCTAGCTTCATCAAAGCATCAACAGTTTTTGGTGTTGGGTTCACAATGTCGATAAGACGTTTGTGTGTACGCATTTCGAATTGTTCGCGTGAATCTTTGTATTTATGAGTCGCACGAATGATTGTGTAAAGACTGCGTTCAGTTGGTAATGGAATTGGACCAGACACGCTAGCTCCAGTTCTTTTTGCAGTTTCCACGATTTTATCCGCTGATTGATCTAAAATACGGTGTTCATACGCTTTTAAACGGATACGAATTTTTTGTTTTGCCATCTTGTTCCCTCCTTCGCCTATTTTGAAAAGTAGACATAGCTCCACGAAAATTTCCGTCACGCTCGTTCGTGGCAAAGCGTCCGGGCGTGTCGCAACCTCTCGTTTCTTAGCCGACGAAATCATTCTGATTACGTCTGTGCAATTCACTAAAGTAAACGCACCTTTGTCATTATAATATATATAAACTCACAACGCAAGGCTTTTCCTTGTAAAAAACATTTTGTTTTCATAAAGTTTCATTTAGAAAATACTGATTCTTTTATTTCGCGTTCCTTCTATTATAATGCCCTGTCTTTTCTTTCCTGATCCTGCAATAAATAAAAAAGCTCGGAAACAAAGATCCTGAGATCTTCATTCCGAGCGATTACGTCCGAATAAATGTTGCTTAGTTTTGCTTAATTCAATTAAGCTTTGATTTCTGTAACGACACCGGCACCAACTGTACGTCCGCCTTCACGGATTGAGAATTTAGTACCGTTTTCGATAGCGATTGGGTGGATTAATTCAACTTCCATTGTTACGTTGTCGCCAGGCATAACCATTTCAGTTCCTTCTGGTAACTCAACAACACCTGTTACGTCAGTTGTACGGAAGTAGAATTGTGGACGGTAGTTAGTGAAGAATGGAGTATGACGTCCACCTTCTTCTTTTGTCAACACATATACTTCTGCAGAGAATTTTGTATGAGGTGTGATTGTACCTGGTTTAGCTAAAACTTGTCCACGTTGGATGTCTTCACGTGCAACACCACGTAGTAAAGCACCAATGTTGTCTCCAGCTTCAGCGTAGTCTAACAATTTACGGAACATTTCAACACCAGTAACTGTTGTTTTTGAAGTTTCTTCAGCAATACCAACAACTTCAACTTCGTCACCAACGCGAACTTGTCCACGTTCAACACGACCTGTAGCAACAGTACCACGTCCAGTGATTGAGAACACGTCTTCAACTGGCATCATGAATGGTTTGTCGTTGTCACGTTCTGGAGTTGGGATGTATTCGTCAACTGCAGCCATCAATTCAAGAATTTTTTCTTCGTATGAAGCGTCGCCTTCTAAAGCTTTCAAAGCTGATCCAGCAACTACAGGAACATCGTCACCAGGGAATTCGTATTCTGTTAATAGGTCACGAACTTCCATTTCAACTAATTCTAGTAATTCTTCGTCATCAACCATGTCTACTTTGTTCAAGAATACAACGATGTAAGGAACACCAACTTGACGAGACAATAGGATGTGTTCACGAGTTTGAGGCATTGGGCCATCAGCAGCAGAAACTACCAAGATAGCTCCGTCCATTTGAGCAGCACCAGTGATCATGTTTTTAACGTAGTCCGCGTGTCCTGGGCAGTCAACGTGAGCGTAGTGGCGTGTATCTGTTTCATACTCAACGTGAGCTGTTGAGATTGTGATTCCGCGTTCGCGTTCTTCTGGAGCACCATCGATTTGATCGTAAGCCATAGCTTGGCCGCCGTTTTTCTTAGATAGTACAGTTGTGATTGCAGCTGTTAATGTAGTTTTACCATGGTCAACGTGTCCGATAGTACCAATGTTAACGTGTGGTTTAGAACGGTCAAATTTTTCTTTTGCCATTTTAAAATGTCCTCCTAAAAATACAATATATTTTTTATTTGTCTGATAGGTATATGATGTACACAAGGTACACCACATGCCCATATCATCGATAATTATTTTACACGAAACTATATTAAAAATATAGTCTCTTTGGATAATCTCTTTGCAGGACTATCCGGTTTTAAGAAATTATTCAGCTTTTCCGCCGTTTTTCTTAATGATTTCTTCTTGTACTGATTTTGGTACATCTTCGTAGTGGTCAAATGTCATTGTAAATGTACCACGACCTTGAGTAGCAGAACGAAGAGTTGTAGCATAACCAAACATTTCAGCAAGTGGAACCATCGCACGAACAACTTGTTGGCCGCCAGCGCGAGCTTCCATACCTTCAACACGTCCACGACGAGCAGTTACGTGGCCCATAACATCACCTAAGTAATCTTCAGGGATAACAACTTCTACAGCCATGATTGGTTCAAGGATTACTGGATTAGCTTTCTTAGCTGCTGCACGTAATGCCATAGAAGCAGCAACACGGAAGGCAGTTTCATTTGAATCGACATCATGGTATGAACCATCGTAAAGTTTAGCTTTGATATCTACTAATGGATAGCCAGCTAAGACACCATTTTCCATTGCATCTTTCAAACCAGTTTCAACAGCTGGAATGTATTCACGAGGAACAACCCCACCGACGATCGCATTTTCAAATTCGAAACCAGCACCTTCTTCGTTTGGTGTAAATTCGATCCATACGTGACCGTATTGACCTTTACCACCAGACTGACGTACAAACTTACCTTCGGCTTGAGTGCCAGCACGGAAAGTTTCACGGTAAGATACTTGAGGCGCACCTACGTTAGCTTCAACTTTGAATTCACGACGCATACGGTCAACGATGATATCTAAGTGAAGTTCACCCATACCAGCGATGATTGTTTCGCCTGTTTCCACGTTTGTTTCAGCACGGAAAGTAGGATCTTCTTCAGATAGTTTTTGTAAAGCCACACCCATTTTATCTTGGTCAGCTTTTGATTTAGGTTCAATAGCGACTTGGATAACTGGTTCTGGGAATTCCATTGATTCAAGAATAACTAGATTCTTTTCATCACATAGTGTGTCCCCAGTAGTTGTGTCTTTCAAACCAACAGCAGCAGCGATATCTCCAGCGTAAACTTCAGAGATTTCTGAACGAGAGTTGGCATGCATCTGTAAGATACGACCAACACGTTCGCGTTTGCCTTTTGTTGCGTTTTGTACGTATGAACCTGATTTTAAAACACCAGAGTACACACGGAAGAAAGTTAAACGACCTACGAATGGGTCAGTCATAACTTTAAATGCTAAAGCTGAGAAAGGAGCGCTGTCGTCTGCAGGACGTTCTACTTCTTCATCAGTTTTAGGGTCAATCCCTTTGATAGCTGGGATATCTAACGGTGATGGCAAGTAATCAAGAACAGCGTCCAATAGTAATTGAACCCCTTTGTTCTTAAATGCTGAACCACATAGTACTGGGTAGAATTCCACGTTAACTGTTGCGCGGCGGATACCTTCTTTTAACTCAGCTTCAGTGATTTCTTCACCTTCTAAGTATTTCAAAGTAAGTTCTTCATCAGTTTCAGCTACAGCTTCAACCAATTTTTCGCGCCATTCTTCAGCTAATTCGCGGTATTCTTCAGGAATTTCTGTTTCTTCGATCTCTGTTCCAAGATCGTTTGTATACATTTCAGCCTTCATTGTTACAAGGTCGATAATTCCTGTGAAGTCGTCTTCCGCACCAATTGGTAATTGGATTGGGTGAGCGTTTGCTTGCAAACGGTCATGTAAAGTTGATACTGAATATAAGAAGTCAGCACCGATCTTGTCCATTTTGTTTGCAAATACGATACGAGGTACACCGTAAGTTGTTGCTTGACGCCAAACTGTTTCAGTTTGAGGTTCAACACCTGATTGTGCATCAAGAACAGTTACAGCACCATCAAGTACACGCAATGAACGTTCAACTTCAACTGTGAAGTCTACGTGTCCTGGTGTGTCGATGATGTTGATTCGATGACCCTTCCATTGTGCTGTAGTAGCAGCAGAAGTGATCGTAATACCACGTTCTTGTTCTTGTTCCATCCAGTCCATTTGTGAAGCTCCTTCATGAGTTTCACCAATTTTATGGATTTTACCAGTATAGTACAAGATACGTTCAGTAGCAGTCGTTTTACCAGCATCGATGTGGGCCATGATACCGATATTACGAGTGTTTTGTAAAGAAAATTCTCTGGTCATTCTCCTTGTTTCTCCTCTCTTTACTATCTAGTTGCTAAAAATAAGGACACTATCTGAGGTCGACTTATAAAAGCCGACCAAACAGAGAGAATCTTACCAGCGATAGTGAGCAAACGCACGGTTGGCATCAGCCATTTTATGAGTGTCTTCACGTTTTTTAACAGAAGCACCTGTGTTGTTTGCAGCATCCATGATTTCTTTTGCTAAGCGTTCTTCCATTGTGTGTTCACCGCGCAAGCGAGCGTAGTTTACTACCCAACGAAGACCTAGAGTAACGCGGCGTTCAGGGCGAACTTCAACTGGTACTTGGTAGTTTGAACCCCCAACACGACGTGCTTTAACTTCAAGAACAGGTTGAACGTTTTTCATTGCTTGTTCAAACACTTCTAATGGATCGTTACCTGTAGATTCTTTGATCAAATCAAAGGCATTATAGATAATGTTAGCTGCAATCCCGCGTTTTCCGTCAACCATTACACGGTTGATCAAGCGAGTTACTAATTTTGAGTTATAAATAGGATCTGGTAAAACATCACGTTTTGCAACAGGACCTTTACGTGGCATCCGTAACTCCTCCTTCCGAAATATTGTTCATAGTAATCACTTCTATATAATAGAAGCAAGTTTCATTTGTTTAATAATTAAAATTAAGCTTTAGGTTTTTTAGTTCCGTATTTAGAACGGCTTTGTTTACGGTCGTTAACACCAGCAGTATCTAAAGCACCGCGAACGATATGGTAACGTACCCCTGGTAAGTCTTTTACACGACCACCGCGTAATAATACAACACTGTGTTCTTGTAAGTTATGACCAATCCCTGGGATATAAGCAGTAACTTCAATTAAGTTTGACAAACGAACACGTGCATATTTACGTAAAGCTGAGTTCGGTTTTTTAGGTGTCATTGTACCCACACGAGTTGCTACCCCACGTTTTTGAGGTGAGTTTACGTTAGTTTGAGTTTTCTTAAAGCTGTTATATCCTTTGTTCAAAGCAGGTGAATTAGATTTTTCCACCTTTGATTTACGAGGTTTACGTACTAATTGGTTAATTGTAGGCATTCCTTGTTTCCTCCTTCCCACGATTTGCGTCTAGTTCCACACATCCAGGTGGTTCTTTTTTTGCGATAAAAAATAAATGCAATGTCTGCATCCTTATCAAATATGCTTTGATAAACAGTCAGCACGTTTCTTCACAGAAACCTGTAGATAAAGCACCTTTGTTAGAATATCACGAATGAAAAAACATGTCAACAAGAGATGCAATTTTTTTTGAAAAAGCTTTATTGCAATAAAAAAGAATGGTATCTTTTTGCCGTAAATCACGCTAAAATAGTGAGGAAAGCACGAAGCTCAAATTAAAAAAAGGTGGATGCAAAGATGAATTTAAAACAATTAGCTGGCATTGAAGCCGCGAAATTCGTAAAGGACGGGATGATCGTTGGTCTCGGGACCGGTTCAACCGCCTATTATATGGTAGAAGAGATTGGTCGCCGTATGCGTGAAGAAGGATTACGTATCACAGGAGTCACTACTTCAAATGCGACAAAAGAACAAGCAGAAAAATTAGGAATACCGCTAAAGAGTATCGATGAAGTCCCAGTAGTCGATCTGACGATAGATGGTGCTGATGAAATCAGTGCTGATTTTCAAGGGATAAAAGGCGGCGGTGCTGCTTTGCTTTTCGAGAAAATAGTCGCTACGTACTCAAAAGAAACGATTTGGATCGTTGATTCTTCTAAATTAGTCCATAAACTTGGGAAGTTCCCACTCCCAGTTGAAGTCATCCCTTATGGCTCCCAACAGCTACTTCATATTTTTGACGAAAAAGGATTCCAACCTGTTTTGCGTACAGACGAAAACGGCGAAGTCCTAACTACAGATGGTGGTCATTATATCATTGATCTGCATCTAGAAGTTATTGAACAACCAGAAAGCTTAGCTACCTATTTAGATGAACTTGTTGGGGTAGTCGAACATGGACTTTTCCTAAATATGGTTTCAAAAGTTGTTGTTGGCTCAGAAAAAGGTGTTGAGATTCTTGATGCCATCCGCCATAAATAAAGAAAAACTGCTTGATCATCCAATAAAAAAAGACAGCGGAAAATTTGCGAAAAAACTATCTTTTTGACGTACTTTATGCTACATTTTTACTGTTATATCCAGTTAGAAAATCACTGCTAGAAAGGAATCACCATGAAAATTATTGGTTATGCACGCACAACCATAAATGATGTTGATTTAACAACTCAGGTTGAACAATTATCTGACTTTGGTTGTCAAGAAATTTTCCATGAGACATATGAAGTGGAACAAAACGATGCTACTGCTGTTCATTTGGAGTCAGTGATTGCTGACATGCAGCAAGGCGATGCACTAGTCGTCTGCCAACTTCATCGATTGGGCAAATCTACACGGCAATTAACAGAACTTACGCAATTATTCAAAGACCGCGGGCTGCACTTGGTTAGCATTGATGAAGGAATCGATACGCGCGAAATGGGGAAAATCTATTTCCAATTGATGGAAAACCTGGCAAACATGGAGTGCGCATTAATCAAAGAACGTACATTAGTTGGATTAGATGAAGCTCGTAAAAAAGGAAAAATCGGCGGAAGACCAAAAATCGATGCAAAAACGATCAAAAAAATCCGGCGTCTCTATTATGAAAAAAAAGAAACAATCCAATTTATTTCTTCAAAATGCGGTGTTTCAGTTGGAACATGTTATAAATATATCAATTTGCCTGAAAAAGAAATCGAGCAATTATGCATCTAATGCCTAAAAACGAACAGTGCTTTCGCAGCTGTTCGTTTTTTTATCTTCTCTACTCGTTTTCTCATAGAATCTTATCCAATTTTTCGATGGAAATCTCTTCCAAAAAATTGTACAATAAAACAGAACTGAAATTTTCAGAAATATAAACCTATCTTAAAGGAGAGCTAAACATGCCAAAATTAGTTTTTTCTCGTCACGGTCTTAGTGAATGGAATGCATTGAACCAATTTACTGGTTGGGCTGATGTAAACCTAGCACCAGAAGGAATCGAAGAAGCAAAAGAAGGCGGACGCAAAATCAAAGAAGCTGGAATCGAATTTGATGTTGCCTATACTTCTGTTTTAACTCGTGCAATCAAAACATGTAACTTGATCTTAGAATATTCAGATCAACTTTGGGTACCACAAATCAAATCATGGCGCTTGAACGAACGTCACTATGGTAAATTACAAGGTTTGAACAAAAAAGAAACAGCTGAAAAATACGGCGACGAACAAGTACACATCTGGCGTCGTTCTTACGATACTCTTCCTCCATTAATGGAAGAAACTGACGAAGGTTCTGCAGCAAACGACCGTCGTTACGCAATGTTAGACAAACGCGATATTCCTGGTGGCGAAAACTTGAAAGTGACATTAGAACGTGCTTTGCCATTCTGGCAAGATAAAATTGCTCCAGCATTACTAGACAACAAAACTGTTTTAGTAGCTGCACACGGTAACTCATTACGCGCTCTAGCTAAACATATCGAAGGTATCTCTGACGAAGACATCATGGATCTTGAAATCCCAACAGGTCAACCACTTGTTTATGAATTAAATGATGACTTAACAGTGGCTAAAAAATACTACCTATAATAGATACTCTATTGTAAATAAGACAGCCCTCTCACCTCCTATTATTGTAAGAGATGAAGGGGCTGTTTTTTTAGATATTGGAAGACGGTTGTCTTGGCTATCTAATGCGAATGACATCAATTTACATAATAACTATATGATTATAATAATAAGTACTGTTTGAATAAACAAAAAATGAAGAGAGAAGGCGTAGCATTGAGAGAAAAAAGAATGTCTGACAATCATTCAGATGTGGAGCGAACATTTTTTGTAGAAACTTATTTAAATTTCATTCTTTTATCCTGTTTCTAAGAGGAAGTTTTCATTTGTATGAGCTATCACCACAACTCTCCGTCTTTTCTTATGTTGCTAATAAATGAAGTTTAGATAGAAGTCAACCTCATAAAACTATTTATTTTATCATTTTTTTCTAATAATAAATGTTATATAGAAAAAAGTGTTTACACGACCGCTATTTTCTCGGTTATGATTAATTTGTGAGATACAGACAGACTACACGGCTGCATCTTACAAACAAAATCAAAAAATAAAAATATAGAGTGAGGAGATACAAGATGATCAAAAGTAATTTAAAAACAGTGATGGCAGCAGGTATGGTATTTTTAAGTTTAGGAGGATCCGTTTCGACATTCGCAACAAGTCTATCAACAACTGACTTCGTTAGTACAAGTAAACAGGCCATTGAGCAACAATTGTATATCCATAATGGTGACTTTAATGACGGGTTTGATCATTGGATCACTAGTGGCCAAGAGCCAAATAATCCCATACTTCAAACCGTTAATGGAAATAACTTTGCTTTAGCAAGAAATGGTGAAAATGTTCATCAATACGTGACATTAAAACCAAGTACCACGTATACATTTAGTTATGATGTTGCAGCAAGCGAATCAGCACCCGGACGTGTTGAATTAGGGATCATGAATCATGATGTCGGTTTTGATGTATTAGAGAGCAGTGAACATAATAATGAGAACTGGGAACGTGGCAAACTTACTTTTACGACTCCAGACGATGAAAATACATACCTTATACGATTTGCTTCTACATGGAATGGTTGGGCGAAATATGACAATATCCAAGTGGAAACAGGCGTAACAGAAACAAACATGTTGTCTGTAGGGCGAGAAGGCTCTCGAGCATTTGCTTATTTAACATTGACACCTGAACTTTTTCACAATAATCAAGACAGATGGGTCGTTTACATTGATGGAAGATATCGTTTTGAAACATTTGACGGCACAGCATACTATAGCATTCCAAGAATAGTTGATGGTAATATTCAAGTACGTCACGAAATTCCTGGAAAAGCAGGACAGCGAGTAGAAGTATATCGCCTACCAGGACGTCCTGGATCAAGCTCCTCACTTGAGCACGCTGTATTATTCGAAACACTTATTATTGATGCAGACTTGATTTAAGTTGAATTTTTCATTCTTCAAACATCATCACATGAGCAATTGAATGGTTAAGGTATTCATTTAGACGAAACCACCAACAGAAGATGACTCATTTGTCACATCCTGTTGGTGGCCTAGTTCGGAACAGAAAGAGCGTAACTCGCTTCTTTCTGTTCTTTTTTATTTGATTAAGATTGTGCCATTCGTCTGCAATTTAAAAGGAATGTCGATTCACATTTTAGAGATTCAAATGGTTGACTTTAGGAGGACTCTCGAAGTAACTGAAGCAACGGTTGTCATTGATTTCAGGTTATGTGAGACAGTTTCTGCAAAAAAATGTGACTGACAAATTTCTATTAATAGAAGTTTAGGCAGTCACACTTTCTTGCTATTTAGCTATTACTTTACCCTTGAATCGCCGTTTCCAATCCTACTTCGATCATTTCATTGAACGTCGATTGTCGTTCTGCAGCTGTTGTTTCTTCCCCAGTAATCAAATGGTCGCTAACGGTCATCAAACTTAATGTCTGCACATGGTATTTCGCGCCTAAGTAATAAAGAGCCGCTGCTTCCATTTCCACTCCTAATACGCCAAGTTCAGCTAATTGGAATGTCTCTGTCAAATCATCTTTGTAGAAAGAATCTTCCGAAAGGACATTTCCTACATGAACCGTATAGCCCTTTTCTTTAGCTATCTCATATGCTTTCAGTAATAGATTGAAATCACTGATTGGCGGAAAATGAAAGGCTTGGAAATTTTTTTCGATCATCGAAGAGCTGGTTGCTGCGCCTTGCGCTAGTACCAAATCACGAACACGGACATCTTTTGACAATGCCCCGCATGTACCTACTCGGATCAATTTTTTTACGCCATATGACTGGATCAATTCATGGGCATAGATGGTGGCTGATGGCATCCCCATCCCTGTTCCTTGAACAGAAATACGTTCGCCTTTATATTTGCCGGTAAAGCCTAGCATCCCACGGACCTGATTGTAGCAAACTGGTTCTTCTAAAAAAGTCTCCGCAATATATTTAGCTCGTAAAGGGTCTCCCGGAAGTAAAATCTTATCGGCGATCTCGCCTTCTTTCGCTTCGATATGCACACTCATTTTGTTGCTCCTCCTATTACAATAATGTCAATGTTTCTTTAACCAATGCTTTAAAAGATTGTTTGACTCTCTGAGTTGTTTCTACAACTTCTTCATGGCTCAGATTCGCCTGCATGCCTGCTGCTAAGTTGGTAATACAAGAGATTCCTAACACTTTTAATCCGCTGTGAGCTGCTACGATGACTTCTGGAACAGTCGACATCCCTACTGCATCGGCTCCTATTGTCCGAGACATCCGAATCTCAGCAGGCGTTTCATAAGTTGGGCCAGAATAGCCCATATATACGCCTTCTTTAAGATCCAAACCTAGTTTTTCTGCAGCTGCTTTTGCTGTTGCTTGATAGTCAGGCGTATAAGCTTGACTCATATCTGGGAATCTAGGACCCATTTCATCTTCATTCGGGCCGATCAAAGGATTTTCACCAGTAAAATTGATGTGATCGGTAATCAGCATCAAATCTCCTGGTACGAAGGATTCATTGACACCGCCACATGCGTTGGTCACAATGACTGAATGGGCACCTAGTCCGGCCATCACACGTACTGGATAGGTCACTGTTTGCATGGAATGACCTTCATAGTAGTGGAATCTTCCTTGCATGGCTAACACTTTTTTGCCTGCTAGAGATCCGTAAACCAGCCGTCCTGCATGTCCAACTACTGTCGAAACAGGAAAGAACGGGATCTCATCATAAGAAATCATTACAGCATCTTCGATTTCATCTGCTAATTCACCTAATCCTGAACCTAGGATCAAACCAAAATCAATTTCTTTTACTCCTTTATCAAGGATAAACTGGGTCGTTTCTTGTAACATCTCGCTTAACTTGGTCATTTGCTTTCTCCTATTTTAAAAAGATTATTTTAATAATTTTAAGAAGCTTTCGCCATTTTCAGTCGAAGAAACACTAAAGTTCTCAGCAATCGTTGCGGAGATATCAGAATAATACCCTTGAGGCAACGCCCCTTGTTCTTTCATTTTTTTACTGTAGACCAATAACGGTACATATTCTCGCGTATGATCGGTACCAGTAAATGTCGGATCGTTTCCGTGATCGGCTGTAATCATTAGCAAGTCGTCTTCTTCCATGGCTTCAAGCAGTTCTGGGATCCGCAAGTCAAATTCTTCAATCGCATGCGCATAACCGACTACATCCCGGCGATGACCGTATAATGCATCAAAATCTACTAAATTGGTAAAGCTGATACCTGTAAACTCTTTTTTCATAACGTTCAGCAACTGGTCGACGCCATCCATATTACTTTTCGTGCGGACAGATTCAGTGATTCCTTGTCCATTGAAAATATCGTTGATCTTTCCTACAGCAATCACGTCTTTTCCTGCTTCTTTCAAAGAATCGAGGACGGTGTGTCCGAATGGATCCAACGCATAATCATGACGATTGCTTGTTCGTGTGAAGTCTCCTGGTTCTCCCACATATGGACGTGCAATGATTCGACCGATCATGTACGGGTCATCTTTTGTTATATCACGAACGAATTGGCAAACCCGGTATAGTTCTTCTAAAGGAATGATTTCTTCATGTGCCGCGATCTGAAGGACAGGATCAGCAGAAGTATATACGATTAAATCGCCTGTTTTCATTTGGTGTTCACCGTAATCGTCAATAACAGCCGTTCCGCTATATGGTTTGTTGCATACGACTTTACGGCCAGAAAACTCTTCGATTTGTTTGATCAGATCATCAGGGAATCCGTTCGGAAACACACGAAACGGCGTCTTGATATTCAATCCCATGATTTCCCAATGGCCTGTCATCGTATCTTTCCCTACAGAAACTTCTTCTAATTTCGTCGCATAGCCTTGATGATCTTTCACTGATTCCACACCTTCAAGAGGACGAATCGTTCCCAAACCAAGCTGCTCTAAATGCGGAATGTTCAATCCTGCTTCTTTTGCAATGTGTCCTAATGTATCAGAACCAACGTCACCGAACTTCTCGGCATCTGGTGCTTCTCCAATTCCTACTGAATCCATGACGATCAGATGTACGCGTTTAAACATGATTATTCCTTCTTTCTTTTTATTTTTATTACCTTTAAAACAAAAAGGGCGAGACGAAAAACACTTCCCGTAACCCACCCTTTTTATTCGCTAAAAGATTATTTTGATTTGATATAGTTCTTCCCGTTTGCTTTTGGTCCAGAAGCTTTCCCTAAGAAAACAACCAACACAATGATTGTCAGCAAATATGGAGCAATTTGCAGCAATACTGGTGGAATCGAAGAAATAACTGGTAATTGTGCACCGATGATACTCAAGCTTTGTGCAAAACCAAAGAACAGTGAGGCACCCATTGCGCCTAAAGGATTCCATTTACCAAAGATCATAGCAGCCATGGAGATGAACCCTTGTCCGACGATCGTCCCAGCTGAAAAGTTACCGGAAATCGACTGAGCAAAAACAGCACCGCCCATACCGCCTAACAAGCCTGAAATCAGCACGCCTGAATAACGCATAGCATATACATTGATACCTAATGTATCGGCAGCTTGAGGGTTTTCACCAACTGAACGGAGGCGTAAGCCGAATTTCGTCTTGAAGATGATCACCCAAGCAATGACAGCAATCAAAATTGCACAATAAGCAGGCAAGAATGTATTTTTGAAGAAAATTGGTCCAATGACCGGAATATCTGCCAAACCTGGGAAAGAGAAATATCCCAGATTCTGCGTGATGTTATCTGTTTGACCTTTCCCATACCATGCTTTGATCAAGAAAACACCTAAAGCTGGTGCCATCAGATTGATCACTGTACCGCTGATGATATGGTCAGCACGCAAGCTGACTGTTGCTACTGCGTGGATCAAAGAAAATAGGATACCTACGACGCCACCCACTAAAATAGCGATCCATGGCGTCATGGAACCAAGTGAGGGGCTCATCGTCAAGTTGAAAACGATGGAACTAAAAGCACCCATGACCATGATTCCCTCTAACCCTACGTTTACGATCCCGCTGCGTTCAGAAAACGTTCCGCCTAGTGACGTTAGAATTAGCGGTGTTGAATAAACCAGTGTTGAAGTAAGAATCAAGGCAATTAATTCGATAGTCGACATTATAGTTCGCCTCCTTCATGGTTTTGATTCGTTGGCTTCGCTTCGATTGTCGCAACGATTTCTTCTTGTTTTTTTCCTTGGAAGAACTTAGCCATGACGAAACGAATCAAGAAATTGATCCCAACAAAGAAGATAATCAGAGCAATCGATACATTGACGATCTCAAACGGAACACCAGCTCCTGTCTGCATGCCAAGTCCGCCGATCTTCAAAATACTGAACAAAATCGCTGATAAAAGAATACCGATTGCTGATCCAGATCCAAGTAAGGAAACAGCCATTCCGTCAAATCCAATAGATAGCGAGGTCGTTTGAACGAAGAAGTTTTGATACGTTCCTAATCCTTCAACCACACCGCCAAGCCCTGCCAAAGCGCCAGAAATGACCATCGACAAAACGATCGTACGTTTACTACTCATCCCTGCATACTCAGAAGCAAAAGGATTCAAACCAACGGAACGGATCTCAAATCCTAAAGTCGTTTTCTTCATCAATAGCCAAACGAAAATAAGCGCGATGATGGCTAAAAACAAACCTGAGTTTACGCGAGAGCCGCCAAAAGCTTGTGTCAACCAAGGTAACCGCAACGATGCATTTTGACTGATCATATTGGAAGAGTCCAAACTTGATCGGTAGCTTTCAGGCATCACTTCATGTAAAGCAAATGTGCTTACGTATAATAAGATATAGTTCATCATGATCGTTACGATCACTTCACTTGTTCCAAAAAATGCTCGTAGCAACCCAGGAACAGCCGCTGCCATCGCACCTGCTAAGGCACCTAGGATCACGCACAATGGAAGCAAAACAACTTTTGGAAGATCTGGAAAAGCAAGTGCCACCCAGACACTGACGATCCATCCGCAAAGCGCTTGTCCAGAAAGCCCGATATTGAAGAACCCAGCTGAGTTAGCTACAGAAAACCCTAATGCTGTAAAAATCAACGGCGTTGCTTGCCTTAATGTTTCACCGATTCCTCTTTGCGAACCAAGAGCTGCATCTAACATAGAAGAATAACCTTGGATGGGCTGAAAACCAAAAGCAGCCATTAATATCGCGCCTAAGATCAATCCTAAAACAACTGAAAGTACAGGCACTAATAAATTACGGAATTTCTCGCTGCGATCATTCATGTGCGCCAGCCCCCTTTTCTAACTCTTTTCGTGCTTCTTCTAAGGTATAGCCCGCCATCAATAGACCTAATTCATTTTCAGATGTTTCTTTCGGATCAACGATCCCGACGATTTCTCCTTCATGGATAACAGCAATACGATCCGAAACATTTAAAATTTCTTCTAATTCGAAACTAATCAATAACACTGCTTTGTATTTGTCCCTTTGTTCGATCAGACGTTTATGAATAAATTCGATCGCACCTACATCCAGCCCACGAGTTGGATTTGCAACGATCAACAGATCAGGATCTCGGTCGACTTCCCGAGCGATGATTGCTTTTTGCTGATTTCCGCCTGATAAAGCTTTTGCAGGAACAAGTTCATTCGTTGTTCGAACATCATATTCTTCGATCAATTCTCTGGCATGTTCATTTATCACTGAATAATTCAGCATACCGTTTTTACTGTAAGGTTTTTGATGATACGTTTGCAGGGCAATGTTTTCAGACAATGTCATATCTAGGACCAACCCGTATTTATGACGGTCTTCTGGCACATGTCCTACACCATGTTCAGTGATCTTTCGAGGTTTTTTATTGGTGATGTCTTCCCCTTTTAGCTTGATATGTCCGCTTTCTGCCTTTCGCAAACCAGTCAAAGCTTGGATCAACTCCGACTGCCCGTTTCCATCGATTCCAGCGATACCAAGTACTTCGCCAGCACGAACCTCTAAGTTCAGGTTTTTCACGGCTTCTAATCCACGATTTTCTTTTACCACTAGATTTTCAATAGACAAAACGACTTCTTGAGGCTTCGCTTCTTTTTTCATCGTTTTGAATGAAACCGTTCTTCCGACCATCATATCAGCTAATTGCTGTGAGGTAACGTCTTTAACGTTGACTGTACCGATTCCTTTTCCACGGCGGATAACTGTACAACGGTCAGCTACTGCTTTGATTTCATCTAACTTATGCGTAATCAAAATGATTGACTTGCCTTCTTTGACTAATTCCTTCATGATCACGATTAATTCATCAATTTCCTGAGGGGTCAATACAGCTGTCGGCTCATCAAAAATCAGTACATCTGCTCCTCGGTAAAGTGTTTTTAAAATTTCTACCCGTTGTTCCATCCCAACTGAAATATCACGAACATAAGCATCCGGGTTGACTGATAATCCATATTGTTCAGAAACTTTTTGGATCTCTTTTCGCGCTTTTTTATGGTCAAGCATCCCTGCACGACTAGGTTCGCTTCCCAACACGATGTTTTCTGTTACAGTAAAGGCATCAACAAGCATAAAGTGCTGATGGACCATCCCAATCCCTAATTGATTGGCTTTTGTCGGGCTTGTGATCTGTACTTCTTTCCCACGCATCAAAATTTTCCCTGATGTCGGCTCTAATAATCCGGAAAGCACGTTCATCAATGTAGATTTGCCAGCACCGTTTTCTCCAAGCAACGCATGAATCTCTCCTGCCTTTACTTGTAAATTGATGTTGTCATTTGCCTTGAATGTTCCAAATTCTTTGGTAATATTCTGCATTTCTATGACAATATTTTCTTGAACCACCTTTTTTTCACATCCTAACGATTTCTATCTAGGGCAACGATTGACTAAGATTCACGCTTAGTGAGCGTTCTTCTTTTGAAACAAACATTACTTCAGGGAGTTGTTCCCTTATCCAAACTGTCTCAAGACAGCTTGGATAAATGAACAATTCTTGTTCTAATCAAACCATAGCCTTGTCAAACATGTGTCTAACAAGGCTATAGAAATGGTTTTAGTTTTCTTCAGGAGTTTCTGGAACTTTTACGTCACCTGAAATGATTTTTTCTTTTGCTTCATCCACTGCTTTTTTCGCTTCATCAGAAAGTTGTCCTTCTGTTAGACCAACACCGTCTTCTTTCAATCCATAAACAGTGTGTTCACCACCAGGGAATTTACCGTCAGCTGATTTTTGTGCCAAATCTTCTACTACTGTTCCAACTGCTTTCAGTGTAGATGTCAATGTGAAGTTTTTCTTTTCGCCGTTCAATGTGTATTCGCCTTCGTTTGATTGGTCGCGGTCAACACCGATAACCCAAACTTTTTTGTCGCCTGATTCGTTCAATGATTTTGCTTCTTGGAATACACCGTTACCTGTACCACCTGAAGCATGGAAGATGATATCTGCATTTTGTGCATACATACCTTGAGCAATTGAACGTCCTTTATCTGGAGCAGAGAAGTCACCAGCATATTGGTTCAATACTTTGATTTCTTTTCCTAGTTCTTTCGCACCTGCATCAACACCGGCTTTGAATCCAGCATCAAAACGATCGATTACTTCACCTTTTACGCCGCCGATAAAGCCGACTACGTTTGTTTCAGTCGTGTAAGCTGCTGCAATCCCTGCAAGATAAGAAGCTTCGTTGTCTTTGAATGTTGCAGATACAACGTTATCTAATCCGTCAATCACATCATCGATGATAACGAAGTTCGTACCTGTATTGTTTGTTGCTTGTTCTTGGATCGCTGGTTTTAGTTTATAACCAATACCAAAAATCGTTTTGAATCCAGCATTCAATGCTTGGTCGATATTTGGGATATAATCTGATTCGTTTGAAGATTGGAAGTATTGGAAGCCATCATTGCCTCGTGAAAGACCTTGATCTTTCCCCCATTTTTGTAATCCTTCCCAAGCTGACTGGTTGAATGAACGGTCGTCTACCCCACCTGTATCTGTGATCAATGCTGCAGTTGTTGTGTCTGATGAGCTTTTGCCACCGGATGAATCAGTAGAGCCGTTGTTGCCGCATGCACCTAAAAATAACCCTGCTGCTAGTGCGACGGCACCTAAACCAAATAATTTTGCTTTTTTCATTTCTGTAAAGCCTCCTAAAATAATTGTTTTATTTTTCAACAGTCAGCTGACTGAATGAACATGAGTTATAGATCTTTTTCAGTAAATGCATAAGGCAGTAGTTCTCGAACGGTCGTTGCCTTCGTCACACCATTGTCTCCCACTAGCGTAACCGGCATATCAGGAGCACAGAACTCTGCCATTACTTGCCGACATGCACCACATGGAGAAATAGGATCAGGGGTGTGCCCTGCTACGACTAAATGGGTAAACGATCTTTCTCCTTCTGATACGGCTTTGAAGAAAGCTGTGCGCTCGGCACAATTCGTTAATCCAAATGATGCATTCTCGATGTTGATACCTTGATAAATCTTGCCTGATTCTGTTACGAGACAAGCACCTACCGGAAAATGGGAATAAGGAACGTATGCTTTATCTAACGCTTCAATAGCTGTGTTGATCCATTCTTGTTTGAGTTCTGCCATGAGTTTCTCCTTTGAAAATTAATAGCCTTCGCCAGTTGAACCAGATACGATTGCTACTCCTGCGCTTGTTCCGATTCTTGTAGCACCCGCTTCGATCATTGCCATTGCTTCTTCTTCGTTATGGATACCGCCAGAAGCTTTGACGCCCATTTCTGGTCCTACCGTTTCACGCATCAAGCGGACATCCTCTACCTTTGCACCACCCGTTGAGAAACCAGTTGATGTTTTGACAAAATCAGCGCCTGCAGCTTTTGCTAATTCGCATGCTCGGATGATTTCTTCTCTATCTAATAAAGATGTTTCGATGATCACTTTGACAAGTGCACGATCTTTTGCTGCTTCAACAACTGCTTCGATATCTTTTTGAACTTTTTGATCATCTTTTGATTTCAACGCACCGATATTGATGACCATATCGACTTCATCTGCACCGTTATTGATGGCATCTGTCGTTTCAAATGCTTTTGTCTCGGATGTGTTTGCTCCTAAAGGAAACCCGATCACTGTACATACGGCTACTGGTTCGCCTTGTAATTGTTCTTTTGCTAGCGCAACCCATGCTGGATTGATGCAGACAGAGTAAAAATGATATTTTTTCGCTTCTTCGATAATTTGCATCACAGCTTCTTTAGATGCGTCTGCTTTCAAAATAGTATGGTCGATCATTCGGTTTAGTTCCATTTCTTTTCCCCTTTTCTTTCAAACGGTAAAATCCGCTTTTTTCCTTTTATTCTGTGATAATGTCATGAATCAATGTTGGCTTCATTGCTGACTCGCCAATTTCAATATTTTTATATAATAATTCAATAACAGAGGAGATTTCTTTATCATTACTATAGATTGTCAATAATGACTCGCCCTTTGTCACAGTGTCACCGATTTTTTTATGCAGTTTCAATCCAACGGCGTGATCAATATCGTCTTCTTTGGTTTTACGCCCAGCACCTAGCATCATTGCAGCAATTCCTAATTCGTTTGCCACGATTTTTGACACGACTCCGCTTTGTTTAGCAGGAAGCTCCATTGTGTAACGTGCAGTCAAAATTCGTTCTGGTTGTTCCACGATCGTTGGGTCTCCCCCTTGATTTTGGATCATTTCTTTGAATTTTGCTAACGCTTTACCTGATTCCAGAGCTTCTTGAAGCAACGTTCTTGCTTCATCGATTGTTTTAGCTTTGCCAGCAAGAACAACCATTTGGCTTCCTAAGGCGTAGCACATTTCTACTAGATCTTCTGGACCATTTCCTTGTAATGTTTCGATTGCCTCGACAACTTCTAGACTATTTCCGATTGCTTCGCCAAGAGGTTCTGACATATCCGAGATTACCGCCACTGTTTCTCGGTTCGCTAGTTTGCCAATGCTTGTCATGGTTTTTGCCAGACGTCTTGCATCTTCGATATTCTTCATGAAAGCACCGTCTCCAGTGGTCACGTCCAAAACGATTGCATCTGCTCCTGCCGCAATCTTTTTACTCATGATCGAACTGGCAATCAGCGGAAGAGAATCGACGGTCGCTGTGACGTCACGCAAAGCGTACAATTTTTTGTCCGCCGGTGCCAAGTTTCCTGATTGACCGATTACTGCTACTTTGCTTTCATTGACAATGCGCACGAATGCTTCATCCGAAAGCTCGATCTGAAATCCGGGAATTGCTTCTAGCTTATCTAATGTGCCACCTGTGTAACCTAGACCGCGTCCAGACATTTTAGCCACTGTCACTCCGACACTAGCTACTAGGGGGGCTAAAATCAATGTGGTCGTGTCACCAACGCCACCTGTCGAATGCTTATCTACCTTTATTCCTTCGAGAGAACTCAAATCGATGACATCACCAGAATTAGCAATCGCCAATGTTAAGTTCGTGATTTCTTCATTTGTCATGTCTTGATAAAAAATTGCCATCAATAATGCACTGACTTGATAATCTGGAATCTTTCCATTCGTATAGTTCGTGACGATGTACTCGATTTCCTCTTTCGACAGCTCGTTTCCATCCCTCTTTTTTTCAATCAGATCCACCATTCGCATTGCCTGATCCTCCTTGTCTTCATTCGGTATTATACATTATTTTTAGGAAAGGTAAACCACTTTAGTAAACTGGTTTACTAAAAATAAAAAAAGCACCAACTCGCCTTTGTAAATGCTTACATAAGCAATATACCGCCGAGTTAGCCCTTTGTCAATACTTTTACGCTCTCACGAATAATTAATTTTGTTTCGAACACTTTGTTCGGAACTTTTCTTTGAGGAAATTCGATCGTATCGATTAGGAAACGCGCAGCATAAAATCCAATATCAAAACTTGGTTGCTGCACTGTCGTCAATTGCGGAATCATGTATTCTGACAGTTTTAATCCATCGAATCCTATGACAGAGATATCTTCTGGGATTTTTTTGCCCAATTCATCTATCGCCTGATAGCAGCCGATCGCCATGGCATCATTCCCGCAAAAAATAGCCGTGATATCTTTATGTTTGAGTAATTTTTTTGATGCAGTATAGCCACCTTGGACAGTCAACTCTCCATGTTCAACAAATTTCCCATTAAAAGGCAGGCCATGATCTTTCAGCGCATGACGATATCCGTTGAAACGTTCTTCTAATTGATAATATCCAGTGGTTTCCTTCAGCATGCCAATCTTCGTATGGCCGCTTTCAATAAATAGTGAAACGGCTTGATAGGCGCCCTCATATTCCTTTACGATAAGCCGTCCGTTATCCCGACGATTCAATCCGCGATCGATTAAAATAATCGGCATTTTTTGATAAAATCCGCTGTCTAATGCGTATTTCTCAGGTAAAATATTTGGTGTTGCCAGCAAGATCCCATCCACTGAGCGGTGGGAAAGCTCTTGTAAATACTTGATCTCATTTTCTTGGCTATGACGAGAATTGCATAACATGATCACATAGCCCAAAGGATTCAAATAGCTCTCTACACCTTCGATCAGTTTGGAGAAGAAGAAATCAGTGACATCAGGGACGATCATTCCGATGGTCTTTGAATGTCGATTGATCACATTTGAAGCGAAATAATCGGGTTTATAATGATGTTCATTCACGATCGACAACACTTTTTTTCTTGTCTTATCACTAAATCGGCTTCCTTTGTTATTCAAAATCTGTGAGACAGTTGTTACTGATACCCCTGCCATTTCTGCAATATCTCTGATGGTCAGCTTCACCCTAGTGGCTCCCTTCTATCTAAATTCCCTATCAGTGTACCAAAACCCCCAAGAAAAGAATAGAGAAAAAAAGAAAGTATGTTTTTTGATAAAAATCTCCTTTATCTACCAACTTGGCAGCGTTCTATACAAGTTCTGTATCTTATTTATTTTATCGTAAAAAACAACGACTCTGTTCCTACTATTTCTTTTTGAAGAAAAAAATAGTTCTTTGTTTTTAAAAACTTCTCAACAAAAAAAGAACTGATACGTACCCTTACATGCACGCCCAGTTCCACTTTTTCGTCGCTCTATTATTTTTCAGCTAGTTATTCTTTCACACTTTTGATAATATAATATCCTTTATCTTTTGTGACGATTTCTGCATTGCCAAATGTTTCTTCCATCTTCTTTTGCGCACTCGGCGCTCCTTGTTTCTTCTGGATCACAATTGTCAGTGTACCGCCCTGCTTCAACCGAGGATATGCGCCTGTCAAGATTTCATGTACGACTTTTTTTCCAGCACGGATTGGCGGATTGCTGACAATAGCTGCATAGGTTTCTTCATGAAGTACTTCATAGATATTTGATTGATGGATGTCCACTTGTTCGATTTGGTTACGCTTTGCGTTTCCTTGCGCTAGACTCACTGCTCGCTCATTAATGTCGACCATTTCAACAAACCGTTGTGTCGCAAATGCCAAAGCTAGCCCAATCGGTCCATACCCGCATCCCACATCTAAGATCTTTCCTTCATCAGGTAACTCTTCCCAATCAAAAGCATCAATCAGGACACGTGAACCATAATCCACTGTTTCACGTGAAAATACACCAGAATCAGTTACAAATTGAAAGGTTCTGCCTTTTAACTCAAAAGCCCATTGTTCAAAATCGTGCGCCGTATCTGGGCGTTCAGAATAGTAATGATTTGTCATGTCTTCCATCCTTCTCGTTTCTTTCATGTCAACAGTCTATCCTTTTATGTATCCGTACGCAAGTCAAGAATAAAACTCCTTTTCTTTCTATTATAAAGATTGTACAAAAAGATTGGCAATCTCTCTTAAGTGGTGGGGTTTGTGTTTATTTTGTGTTAAAATAGTTCCATTGATGGGAGAACGCAGGAGGCTAATATGAATGATCCAATGAACTACTACCGTGTGGCAAGAGAAGAATGGCGAGAATTTTATCGTAATGGGCAAGCACCTTTGACACAAGATGAACTAGATAATATCAAAAGTTTGAATGACCGCATTTCCATGCAGGATGTTCGAGATATCTATGTACCTCTTGCTCATCTGATATATCTATATATGAAAGAATTTGAATCTTTGTTCTTGAGTAAAGGTTTATTTCTTCATAAATACGTAGAAGTACCGCCTTTTATTATCGGGATTGCCGGAAGCGTAGCCGTTGGAAAAAGTACCACAGCCAGACTGCTGCAGACGATTTTGTCTCGTACCTTCAAACGAAGAAATGTTCAGCTGATCACGACTGATGGATTTCTTTATCCAAATCGTATATTAAAAGAGCGTGGAATCATGGATCGCAAAGGATTTCCTGAAAGTTATGATATGGAGATGCTGATCGACTTCTTGAATCGTGTAAAATCTGGTCAGGAAGAGATAAAAGTACCTGTTTACTCACATGATGTATATGATATCATTCCGGATAAGTACGAGCTGATCCAGCAACCTGATATCTTGATCGTTGAGGGGATCAATACGCTTCAATTACCTGCGAATCAGCAAATCTACGTCAGCGACTTTTTTGATTTTTCTGTCTATGTCGATGCCGATACCGTGCTGATCGAAAAATGGTATTTGGATCGTTTTGGCGCGTTACTGGATACGGCTTTCCAAAATCCAGAGAATTATTATTATCGTTTTGCTATCGGAGATCGTGAAGAAGCCTTTAAAATGGCAAAAGATGTATGGAAAAATGTGAATTTGAAAAATTTACAGGAATATATCTTGCCTACACGAGGAAGAGCCGATATAATTCTCCATAAAACTGAAAATCATATTATCGATTCGATTTTCATGCGAAAATATTAGCATTTTAAAATAGTTTGACTATTTTGAGATAAAATTTAAAGGGATAGGGGTAATAAATTTGACAAACGTTGCCGATATGACGAACGTTGAAAAGATTATCGTATTAGACTACGGTAGTCAGTATAACCAATTGATCACAAGGCGTATTCGTGATCTTGGAGTCTTTTCCGAATTATTGAGCCACCGCATTACTGCAGAAGAAGTAAAAGCGATGAATCCAAAGGGAATCATTCTTTCTGGCGGACCAAACAGTGTATATGATGAGAATGCATTTGGGATCGATCCTGAGATCTTCAATTTAGGTATTCCTGTATTAGGGATTTGCTATGGTATGCAATTGATCACATACAAACTTGGCGGTTCCGTAGAGCCTGCTAAAAACCGCGAATATGGAAAAGCCTTGTTAGAAGTAACAAGTGATCAAGCTGTCTTGTTTAAAGAAACACCAAAACAACAAACAGTATGGATGAGCCATGGTGACTTGGTAACTAAAGTTCCTGAAGGCTTTGAAACAGTCGGAACAAGCAAAGATTGTCCGATTGCTTCTATCCAAGACACAACACGTAATTTTTATGGTATCCAATTCCATGCAGAAGTACGTCATTCCGAATACGGAATCGAATTGTTGCGCCACTTTGCCTTTGATGTTTGCCACTGTGAAGGTAACTGGACAATGGATAACTTTATCGATATGCAAGTAGAAAAAATCCGTGAACAAGTTGGTGACAAAAAAGTCTTGCTTGGTCTCTCAGGCGGCGTTGATTCTAGTGTCGTTGGGGTTCTTTTACAAAAAGCAATCGGTGACCAATTGACATCTATCTTCGTTGACCATGGTCTGCTACGCAAAGGCGAAGCGGAACAAGTAATGGAAAGTCTAGGCGGAAAATTCGGCTTGAACATCATCAAAGTCGATGCAAGAGATCGCTTCTTAGACAAGTTGAAAGGTGTATCTGACCCAGAACAAAAACGTAAAATCATTGGGAATGAATTCGTATATGTTTTTGATGACGAAGCAACAAAACTTGCTGGTGAAGAAGGCGTCTCTTTCTTAGCACAAGGAACGTTGTATACTGACGTTATCGAATCTGGTACAGAAACAGCACAAACGATCAAATCTCACCATAATGTAGGTGGACTGCCAGAAGATATGCAATTTGAATTGATCGAACCATTAAACACACTATTCAAAGACGAAGTCCGTGAATTAGGTACTCAATTAGGCATGCCTGATTCAATCGTTTGGCGTCAGCCATTCCCTGGCCCTGGTCTTGGTATTCGTGTTCTTGGCGAAATCACTGAAGACAAGCTAGAAATCGTACGCGAATCTGATGCTATCTTGCGCGAAGAAATCGCAGCTGCTGGACTTGACCGTGATATCTGGCAATATTTCACTGTTCTTCCAGGAATCCGCTCTGTCGGTGTTATGGGTGACGGACGTACTTACGACTACACAGTCGGTATCCGTGCGGTGACTTCAATCGACGGAATGACAGCTGACTTTGCCCGTATCCCATGGGAAGTCTTGCAAAAAATCTCTGTACGTATCGTAAACGAAGTAGCCCATGTCAACCGCATCGTGTATGACATCACTTCTAAACCACCAGCAACAGTGGAGTGGGAATAAACAAAAATAATTGAAAATAGCCGAAAAACGTTTTTTAACAACGTTTTTCGGCTATTTTTTTATTAAGTTTCCTTCTTCTTACCTTTTTCCACTATTTCGTTTCACATCTTTGATGATTTTCAACGCACGTTTTCGTGTTTTGATATTTGGGCTTTTCAAACGGCGATATGCACTTGAGATATCTGTTTTTTCCATATAGACGACCCACTTTCTTCTTTGATTATAGTCATGTTAAAAATACAAATCGAAATAATTACGATTTGTATTTTGAATGGTATCAAATGTTAAAAAGAAAGTCAACCTGCTAAAACGAGGCTATGGCAAAAGTCGTGTCACAATCACTTTTTCCGAATGAATAGTGTTCCAAAAGGTGCTTGTTCGGAAATAAGTTTTATTATTACATATGATCTACCAATTATTCTTCCCACATTCACATCTTACCGTTTCCGATTGTCTTAAACAATTCAGCTACTTCTTTTTGCGAACAGTCGTAAAAACAAAAAATTTTTTGTAACATCTCGTAACTGGGACGCGATAGACCTGTTTCCCATTTGGAAAGTGTTTGTCTTGTGATACCTAATTGTCGTGCAACGAAATCTTGTGTATAACTTCGGTCTTTTCTTTTTTTTGTCAGCCATCGAGCAAATACCATCCAAGCATCCTCCTCGTTGTTAAACCGCATCCATTTCCCTCAATATCAACTATATTAGAAACATTTGTAATTGAAAAGAGTCTATAACGATTGGGATCTTAAAAAAGAAATGGTGTATCCTAGTTCTTTGTTTCTCTTTCTCTTGTAAACAGTTCTGAAATCTCTTTAGCTGAGCATTCATACAAATAAATCAATTTATAGAGCATCTCATAACTTGGATATGACCGGCCATTTTCCCAATTGGACAAACCTTGTCTTGTAATATGTAACTGAAGTGACACCCATTTTTGAGTATACCCTTTTTCCCTTCTCTTCTCACGCAACCACTGATGGATCTCCATCCCTCGCTCCGCGTTGAAAGACTTATCTTTCCATAATTTTTTTATGTATAGCATATCCCATTTTTATACGAAAAATAATATATATATGCATGTAGTTTATATAATTATTAAAAATAATCTTTGAGAGGAAAAAGTGAACGAATAAAAATTACTTAAGTTATATATTTGAATATTTTCTCATTTAAAAGAAACCGGATTCCCAACAAAAAAGCTTCTAATTTTCGTACGATAACTACGTTGGTCCTTAAACTTCATACTTTTTTATGATTTTTCAGCGGTTTTCGATGGTATACTTTTTAGATGGAGGAGATGTCTATGCGGTATATATCAAAATTTTTATTAGGGATTTATTTATTCTTTCTATTATGGTTGATTTTATTCAAGCTATCATTTAATCTTCCACAATTTCTCACTTATTCTTACAGCAATGTCAATCTCGTCCCTTTTTCTACTTTTTCTTTTGAAAATACGACGGTTTTGCGCGAGACCACTTATAACTTCATTGTCTTTTTTCCTTTTGGGGTGCTTTTGAATGTCAATTTCAAAGGGCTTTCCTTTTCTAAAAAATTAGGGATCATTTTCCTTGTAAGCTTCTTCGCAGAGTTTATTCAATTCCTATTCGGTATTGGCGTAGCGGATATCACTGATGTAATTACTAATACAACAGGAGGTCTGATTGGATTATGGTTCTATCAGCTTTTAAACAAACACATATCGACAAATAAGTTGGATCGCCTAGCCGTTATTTTGGGGTACGTTTTATTGTTATTTCTAATCGTAGCTTTTTTATTTTTGACACGTACTATCCGTCTTCGATAAAATCGTTCATAAAAAAGGACCGTCACAGATACATTCCAGTGTGTACCTATGACAGTCCTTTTTTATTCAATTATTGATTCTCAAAAAAATCGATTTTCACCTCTGCTATTTGGAGTATACATCTTACACATTGAAGCAGTCAGGATATGTTTCCCTTTGTTTTTTATCAAAAAATAGTAAAGTAACGGTTATGTCTATTTTCAGATTAATTACATTAATGAAATGTCCTTTTCCTTGAAAAACAAGTATTATCATAACTCCTTCATAATTTAAGTACGCATTTTAATCAAAAATGATTATTTTTTTAGCTTACATGCTTTAAATCTTCGCATTTTCCTATTCGATAATTAAATCGATTGAGAAATCTTCGTTCTTCTTTATACCCCGTATAGGTATATCTATTTATTGTAAAAAGCTTGTTCTATAAATAATTTTTCTTCTTTTCTATCATTTTTCTCTCTTATGAAGGTATCTTTTTCCTTGATTTCTGCCAGTAGATTTTACCTGATCCTACTTTTTGAAGGCATTTCAAAGGAAAAAGTAGCAGTTTTTAGAAGTAGCAGAGAAATCAAAACAAGTGTATCGTTATTTTTTAACTATTAAATAACACGTAAAATATAGTTGGTTCGTTATTTTTCACTCTTCTGAATTTACTTTTTTAACCCCATCTGAACTCTTGTTAATATTTATTCATTTCTATTGTATATCCCCTGACAAAAGAAATCTATATGCCTCCTTTAACTAATCTATTGTTTTTTTAGCTATCATAAAGTTATCCACTGTGGAAAAACTAACGATTTTTTTCGATACACTTTTTTAAAAATTTTTTCCACAAATAAAAACATGTTTACAGCAGTATGATTCTGCTGTAAACATGTTTTTATTAAATAGATAGAATATTAGCTTACATAAAGATGTTTATTTTTTTATTGCTGCGAATAATGTCAAAGATACCGTGACACCAACTACTGTCCAAGTCAAATGACCTTGATCCAAATAAATAAGCATCGTGACAAAACTAGTAATCAGTCCTACATGAAGTCTTTTTTGATCCATCTGCATCCCTCTTTGAATACTAGTATCACTCGGATATTTGATCGTTTGTTTATTTTTTCTATATTTTTCTCTTAAATTTTAAACACGGATCATTTTACCGATATTGTGATTCGATGGTACGGCTTGGGATGATCCAAGCAGCAAGAATCACGATGTTTGCGATCAGCACGGCTACTGGCGCTACTAAATAGGCTAAGACAATTCCTAAAACATTCAAGCCAATCGATAAGTATGATTTCTTGTAATCATTCAGCATCGTCTTCAATGCTTTCTCGTGACCCTTATTTGCTTTGACAAGTTCTTTTGCCAAGATATAATACGCAATGTTAGCGGTCAAGGTAACAAAACCATAAGTCATTTCTGGAGCCAGACTATTGATGTACTCACTAATCCGTGAAGTGGCAAATGGAAAAAGTGAAAGCGCAAAAATAAAGAAACTGTTCGCCCATAAGACCCGTCCATTTATCTTATGTACAACTTGAAATAAATGATGATGATTGTTCCAGTAAATCGCTAAGATGATGAAACTGACAATATAGATAAAAAATCGGTAACCTAATGCAGCGAGCGCCTCCCACGTATCTCCGTTAGGTTCATGAAGTTCTAAAACTAAAATAGTCATGATAATGGCGATTACAGCATCTGTAAATGCTTCAAGACGATTTTTAGGCATGATATTCTCCTCCTTTTCCGCTCTATTTTAGATGATAAACAAGGGAAAAAGCAATTGTTTGATCATTTAAGTAGATGAAGTAAAAATCAGTCTGCAGTTGGAGGTGTTTTTAGAGAATCCCTGTTATACTTTTTCTATAGTAAAGAATGAACAAGAGGAGGGTTTTGTATGCGTCAAAAAAATATGTTCTTAAATATCTTCATGGTTCTTTTAGTGTTGATTGCCGCTAGCTTTGTCATCAGTCTTTTTGTTAGTGTTGTAAGTGGCCTTTTATGGTTTGCGGTCAAAGTTTTGATTCCGATCGCACTTATCATCTGGCTCGTTCGTTGGATCAAAGGCAATACACATAGAAAAAACTATTATTAATGAATCACATTATCACTCCGTTATGATATAACTTACTTAAAAATAGGGTCGCGACATAAGTTCGCGGCCCTATTTGATATATCATATATGGATTTTCCCAATTATCCTAATGCCACATCCAAGATCATCATAATGATAAATCCGCTCATGACACCAAAAACTGCAAAATGACGTTTGCTGGACAATGTCTGCTGTGCTTCGGGAATCAATTCTTCCACCACGACATAAATCATCGCTCCTGCAGCAAAAGCAAGTGCATAAGGAAGCAGCAGCTCCACTTTCGTTACTAGTAGTGCGCCAATCACCCCAGCGATTGGTTCAACGATTCCAGAAGCTTGTCCGTAAACAAAGGCCTTTTTACGGCTCAGACCTTCTTGTCGCAATGGGATTGATACAGCTGCTCCTTCTGGGAAGTTTTGGATACCAATACCTAGCGCTACCGAAACAGCGGCTAATATAGCGGCTGTCGGATTATCCGCAGTTGCTGCTGCACCGAATGCTACCCCTACGGCTAAACCTTCAGGAACATTATGCAATGTAATAGAAAAAACAAGCAAGATTGTCCGCTTTAAATGGGTAGGCAATCCTTCTGCTTCATGTTGCGGTCCAAAATGCATATGAGGCAGTGTTTTATCAGCCATATATAAAAACACCCCACCTAAACCAAATCCAATACTTACAACTAGCCAAGCAATATCTCCATTTTCTTCTGCTTTTGTAATCGCTGGATCAAGCAAGGACCAAAAACTTGCAGCAATCATGACACCAGAAGCAAATCCTAACATCAAATTTAGCACTTCTTTTTTGATTTCTTTAAAGAAAAAAACCAATCCGGCACCAAGAGCTGTCATAAAATAAGTGAAAGCTGTCCCAGCAAGTGCTTGCTGCCAAGGCTCAAGCCTCAATAGCCATTCAACCATGCCATTCCCCTCTCTTGAATCTATTTATGTACTACTCTAGCATATTCCCAAAAACATGACTACATTTTTGTGAAAAGACGAATTAGTTGGGATTTTCGATAAAAAGTTCTATACTCTAGATACAAAAAATTTATGGATCATCATTGCTAAAGGAGTGAAACACCATGTCAAAAATCAATGCAGGAGTCGCAATGATAAAAGTTCTTGAAAGCTGGGGCATCGACCATATTTATGGCATTCCCGGAGGATCTTTCAATTCGATTATGGATGCGCTATATCACGAAAAAAACGAAATCAAATATATTCAAGTCCGTCATGAAGAAGTCGGTGCACTAGCAGCAGCCGCAGATGCAAAATTAACCGGGAAAGTCGGCGCTGTCTTCGGCTCTGCAGGACCTGGTGCGACACATTTGATCAATGGTTTGTATGATGCACAAATGGACCATGTGCCTCTAGTAGCGTTCTTAGGACAAGTCGCTTCTACATCCATGAACTATAACTCTTTCCAAGAATTAAACGAAAATCCTATTTTCGCAGATGTCAGCGTATACAATCGTACAGTCATGACGCCCCAAAGTCTTCCACATGTCGTAGATGAAGCCATTAAAGCCGCCTATGAGCATAAAGGTGTGGCTATCGTGACGATTCCTGTTGATCTTGGTTTTGAAGAAATTGATGAACAACCTTTCTCTACTGCTCACACTCACAAAACAAGTGTGATATTACCAGAAGAAAAAGATCTGCTGGCTGCTTTGCCTTATCTTGAAAAAGCAAAAAAACCAGTTCTTTATGTTGGTCAAGGAACGCGAAACGGATTTCCGCAAATCAAAGAATTCTCAGAACATTTTTCAGTTCCTATTGTCGCTTCCGTTCTAGCAAAAGGAATTATTCCTGATGATTATGAAAACTTTCTTGGTTTTGCTGGACGTGTCGCTACTAAACCCGGAAATGAAGCATTGGCAGAAGCCGATCTGATCTTATTTGTCGGTAGCGATTTCCCATTTGGACGTGCATTTTTTAATCCAACTGCTGAATTTATCCAAATCGATATTGATGCGTCAAAATTCGGACGGCGCCATGAAACATCGCTGTCGATTCTCGGTGATGCAAACACAGCTTTGCAAAGACTGGTCGAATTAGGTGATGCTCGTCCTGCTGATAGCTGGTACCTAGCAAATCAGGAAAATAAAGAAAAATGGGTAAATTGGTTGAAATCTTTTGAAGATCGTGAGGAAGAACCGATTCGACCAGAGGCTGTCTATAAAGAAATCAATCGGATTGCTGAAGACGATGCGATTTTCGTCACAGATGTCGGTAACACGACTATCCATTCTATTCGCTTATTAAATATGAACGGTAAACAAAAACATACAATCTCTGGATGGTTCGCAACTATGGGTAATGGTGTGCCTGGAGGAATTGCCGCACAACTAAGCTACCCAGAAAAACAAGTATTTACCTTAAGTGGTGATGGCGGATTTGCTATGGTCATGCAAGATATCATTACACAAGTCAAATATCAGCTTCCAATTATCAATGTTGTTTTTTCTAATGATTCTTTTGGTTTCATCGAAGCAGAACAAGAAGATACGGAACAAAAGAAATTCGGTGTATTTTTAGAAGATGCAGATTTCGGTAAAGTTGGAGAAGCCCTTGGTGCAAAAAGCTTTACAGTCACAGAATACTCGCAACTTCGGTTTGCCTTTGATGCAGCCGCAAAATCAGACCGTCCTGTAGTGATCGATGTGAAAATCAATAACAAGCGTCCATTGCCAGTAGAAGATCTTCATTTAGATCCAAGAAAATATTCTGAAGAAGAAATCCAAGCATTCAAAGAAAAATATGAAGTCCATGATTTGCCAGTATTGAATGAATTATATGAAAAGAGGTTGTGACAACTGCGCTATGCTTCGAGTAATAAGAACGATGGACAGAAAATAGTTCCTCATATTTTCTAGGACGGCGATCTTATTACCGAGAAGCAGCAGGTGGAGCACCGTGTATCAGAGGTTGTGAAAAAGCTGCCCTGCATCAAGTAATAAGAACAGCCAAACAAAAATAGCTCGTCATATTTTTTCGTTTGGTTGGGCTTATTACCTCAGATGCAAGCTTTTGAACACCGTGTATCAAGAGATTGTGACAACTGCGGTATGTTTCAAGTATTAAGATAAAATTTGTGCCTATTGCTTTTCACATTTTTGCATAAATTTGTCTCGACACCTAAAGATTACCTCGTGCATATTTGTCCATGATAAAAAAGCCAGCTACCAATTGCAACAGTCAAATTGTTACCGGAAGCTGGCTTTTTTATTTGTTTGATTTCACTTATCTAAACGCATAGACGATATTTGTGATGCCGAATAACATAAAATAGAACCCAACTAAAAAGCTTAATGTCAACGCAGAAGAAATTGGATTAAACAATAAGAGAATTCCTAATAAAATTCCTAGAATATTGACGATGATCGTAAACCAATAATATCCTTCACTTACTCCTCTTGCCAAGTCAGCAGTAAATAACGCTAAAACTGAATCAGCAATAAACCATACTGCAAAAACAAAAGGTAATGCTGCGACTCCTACACCAATATTGAATAAGAAAAAGACGCCAACTAGAATATCGATGATCCCGATTATTAAGGGCATCTTTCCTTTATATCCTGTTAGCTCTTTTAATCTGTTACGTACAAATAGTTCAAATATCCCTTTAATAAAGGAAAAAATCGCAAAGACTACTACAATTGCAACTAAATTTCCGACAGGGTCTTGAAATGATAACAATGAGACAAGTACAAATAAAATTCCCAAAATCAATGAGCCCCAGTCGATGGTTCTTTTTTTATCCATTTTCAATCCTTCTTTCATTTCTTTTATAGTTTTATAGTACTCCCTTTTGTAAATAACTTCAAAAATTATGCTGTTGCAAACTAAAAAATCCTATAGCAGCTATTTCTACTCCTCTTTTATGTTTATTTTCTTCATTCTGTTTCACGTGAAACACAAAGAATGTTCGATTGCCTTGAATCTTTTACCTTTCCCCTATATAATTCTATAAGACTTGTCAAAAACTAATAATGATAAAAGTGAGGAAAAAAATTGATTACTGTAAATGATGTGAGTTTGCACTTTTCAGACCGCAAACTATTTGATGATGTGAATATTAAATTTACCCCCGGAAACTGCTATGGCTTGATTGGTGCAAATGGTGCAGGTAAATCAACGTTCCTTAAAGTGTTATCAGGGGATCTGCAGCCTTCCACAGGTTCCGTTACTATGGGACCAGATGAACGGATGGCCGTATTGAAACAGAACCATTACGACTATGAAGACTATACTGTACTTGAAACAGTCATCATGGGGCACAAGCGTCTGTATGAAGTGATGAAAGAAAAAGATGCGATTTACATGAAAGAATATTTCACTGACGAAGATGGTATTCGAGCAGCTGAATTAGAAGGAGAATTTGCTGAACTTAATGGATGGGAAGCAGAACCAGAAGCAGCTGTTTTACTGCAAGGTCTGAACATCCCTGAAGAATTGCACCATCAGCAAATGAGTGAATTGACTGGCGGACAAAAGGTAAAAGTGTTGTTAGCACAAACACTATTTGGTAAACCTGATGTTCTTTTACTAGACGAACCAACAAACGGTCTGGATATCCAATCGATCAATTGGTTGGAAGAATTTTTAATCAATTTTGAAAATACTGTGATCGTTGTCTCCCATGACCGTCACTTTTTGAACAAAGTATGTACACATATGGCGGATCTGGATTTTGGTAAAATCAAACTTTATGTAGGAAATTATGATTTTTGGTTGGAATCTAGTCAATTAGCGGCTAAACTCCAAGCGAATGCAAATGCCAAAAAAGAAGAACAAATCAAAGAGCTCCAAGAATTCATTGCTCGCTTTAGTGCGAATGCATCAAAATCAAAACAAGCAACTTCACGTAAAAAAATGCTTGAAAAAATTACTTTGGACGATATCCAGCCTTCTTCTAGACGTTACCCATTCGTTGGATTCAAACCTGAACGTGAGATCGGAAACGACTTATTGCAGGTAGAAAATGTAAGTGTAACGATTGATGGAAAGAAAATCTTAAATGATATATCTTTTAACTTAAACAAAGAAGACAAGGTTGCTTTTGTCGCAGAAAATGATATAACAATGACGACACTATTCAAAGTTATTATGGGTGAAATTACACCAGATACTGGAACAGTACGTTGGGGAGTAACAACAAGTCATTCTTATTTACCAAAGGATACAACGAAAGAATTCGACACGGATCTAACGATTTTAGACTGGTTGCGCCAATATGCAAGTAAAGAAGAAGATGACAACACCTTCTTAAGAAGTTTCTTAGGAAGAATGCTGTTTTCTGGTGAAGAAGTATTGAAACCAGTGAATGTTTTATCTGGTGGAGAGAAAGTCCGTTGTATGCTCTCAAAAATGATGCTTTCGAAAGCTAACGTACTTGTATTAGACGATCCAACGAACCACTTAGACTTAGAATCAATCACCGCATTGAATGATGGCTTGATGGCATTTACTGGCTCGATCCTGTTTGCCTCTCATGACCATCAATTTATCCAAACATTGGCAAACCGGATCATTGCTGTTTCAGATAAAGGTGTGATTGATCGGGCTGATACGACATATGATGAGTTCTTGGAAAACACAGATATTCAAAAACAATTGAATGAGTTATGGGCGTAACGGCCTATTTAGCTTAAAAAACAAAAAAACAGCGACCTCTAAGAGATAAGATGCTCATCTATCTTTTAAGAGTCGCTATTTTGGTTACATTCAAATCCTGGGCTTTTTTACAGAATGAGTTACTGCTTTTATCGACTGATTCCCATCGAAAAAATCGCGATACAGCCATAGCCTGTGTGACTGGCTATCGTTGGTCCTAAGGGATAAAGCTTCACATCTTTCATCTTTATCTGCTCTTCCAAAAGCCGTTTTGCCTTCTCCGCGCTCTCTAGATCCCCAGCGTAAGCCACATAAACGATTTGATCAAGTGGCGCAACGATTGTTTTTACCGTCTCATTGACGATTGTTTGGATCGACTTGTTCCTTCCGCGAACTTTGTCAACATTCGTCAGCCTTCCTTCTTTATCTACCGTAATAATAGGCTTTACACTCAATAGACTGCCCAGAGTAGCACTTGCTTTGGAAATCCTACCGCCTCGTTCTAGATACTTCAAATCGTCTACAGTTACCCATGAATGGACTTTCAAATAATTTTTTTCCAGCCACTCTAAGGTTTCTTCGATACTTTTCCCTTCTTTTTTCAATCTTGCAGCTTCCAACACTAAAAGCCCTTCCCCGATACTTGCAGCTTTTGTATCAAAAACATAGATCTCAGGGTCTTCGTATTCTTCCTTCAGTAATTCAACAGCTTGAAGCGCACTGCTGTAAGAGCCGCTTAATCCACTGGAAAAAGCCACATATAAGACAGGAATCTGTTTTTCCGCATAAGAACGGAAAAATTCTAAATATCGGCCAACATTGATTTGTGATGTCGTAGGCATCGCACCATTTTTCAGCTGATTCATGTAGCGGTCATAATTGAATGTCTTTCCGAGATCATCTACTAACTCTTGATCATTCAATTGGAGATTCATTGATAAAAAATCAATTTTTTCTTCTGCTAATACATGGTATGGCAGATCACAACAAGAATCTGTTACAATTTGATACACATTTTTCAACCCCTTCTCGTTACATTTTACTCTTATCGTCTATTATAGCAAATCTCTTGCGCTAGACACACTTTAACCGGTTTATTTTCGCAAGTTCTAATCAAAATAAGAGGTTGTGACAGAAGTGGTCAGCTTCAAGAAATAAGAAGGAATTTACGAAAATTGCTTCTCAAATTTTTGTGAAATTTCGGCTTATTTCCGTAGAAGCTACTTCTGGAACACCGTTTAGGAGGTTGTGAAAAAGCTGCTCTGCATCAAGCAGTAAGAACAATCAGATAAAAATAGCACTCCATATTTTTCATCTGATTGGGTTTAGTGCCGTAGATGCAAGCTTTTGAACACCGTTTAAGGAAGAGGTCGTGAGCCTGCCGTTTCACTCTGAGTCACAAGGATCAATTTCAAAAAACAGCTTCTCATGTTTGTTGAATATTGTGACTTGTGGCCGAGGAGTTGGCAGGAGAACACCGTTTATTCAAAAAAAGGGAACTGCGACAAGACTTTTGTCACAGTCCCTTATTCTGAATAAACAGTGTTCAAGAGACAGCCTATCGGCAATAAGGCTAAACGTCTCTTTCACCACTACCTCTTCAAGTGATTATTATCGTATAGATAAACACTTCGACTCGCTCTGGTAAGAACGTCCTGATTCAGTCGTCGTTTTTATCCTTAGATTTGCGCCCAGACGCTTTCTAAGATGTTTGTTTGTGTTCTATCAGGTCCGACAGAAAATGTTGAGATACGTACACCAACAAGCTCTGAGATACGACGTACATAATTACGTGCGTTTTCTGGCAGTTCTGCAAGTGTTTTGCATCCTGTAATGTCTTCTGACCAGCCTGGCAACTCTTCATAGATTGGTTTGCAGCGGTTCAACTCTTTCAAGCTTGCTGGATAGTGGTAGATTAGTTCGCCATCTAATTCATAAGCCGTGCAAATTTTTACGGTTTCCAATCCACTTAATACATCGATTGAGTTTAAAGATAGGTTGGTAATACCTGACACCCGTTTAGAATGGCGCATAACTACAGAATCAAACCAGCCGACACGACGAGGACGTCCTGTTGTCGTACCGTATTCTCGTCCTACTTTGCGGATTTGTTCACCTGTTTCATCAAATAGTTCAGTTGGAAATGGACCATCACCGACACGTGACGTATAGGCTTTGCAGACGCCGACGACTTTATTAATTTTTGAAGGTCCTACACCGCTTCCGATTGTAACACCACCGGCTACTGGATTAGAAGAAGTAACAAAAGGATAGGTTCCTTGGTCGATATCCAACATGACTCCTTGCGCCCCTTCAAACAACACGCGTTTACCTGCATCTAAGGCATCATTCAAGATAACCGAAGTATCTGTGACGTATTGTTTGATTTGTTGTCCATATTCATAATATTCTTCAAAAATATCGTCAAAATCAAGTGGTTCTGAATCAAACATTTTTACAAATTGACGGTTTTTATCATCTAGATTCAAACGAAGACGTTCTTCAAAAATTTCTTTATCCAATAAGTCTGCGATGCGGATACCTACACGAGCGGCTTTATCCATATAAGCTGGTCCGATTCCTTTGATCGTTGTACCGATTTTGTTTTCACCTTTCGCATCTTCTTGTAATTGGTCCAATTTGATATGATAAGGCAAGATTACGTGTGCGCGGTCAGAAATACGCAGATTACTTGTTTCTACACCTTTTTCATGTAAATAAGCTAATTCTTTGACCAATGATTTAGGATTGACTACAACGCCGTTTCCAATCACACTGATCTTGTCTTTATAAAAAATCCCAGAAGGAATCAAATGCAGTTTATAAGTCACACCGTTGAATTTGATTGTGTGCCCTGCATTGTCGCCACCTTGGTACCGTGCAATCACTTCAGCATTTTCACTGAGAAAGTCTGTGATTTTTCCTTTCCCTTCATCGCCCCATTGCGTACCTACTACTACTACAGATGACATGTGAACACCTCGTTCTATATTATTTAATCCTGAACCATTGTATCAATAATAGATACATAATTCAAATAAAATCGAATGATTTTTATTTTTATTTTATAAAAACGCTTAAAAAACGAACTTTTATCCTTTTAGAATGATTATTAAAAAAGAGGTTGTGACAGAAGTGGTCAGCTTCAAGAAATAAGAAGGAATTTACGAAAATTGCTTCTCATATTTTTGTGAAATTTCGACTTATTTTCGAAGAAGCTACTTCTGGAACACCGTGAATCAGAGGTTGTGAAAAAGCTGTCCTGCATCAAGTCATAAGAACAGCCAAACAAAAATAGCTTCTCCTATTTTTCGTTTGGTTGGACTTATTACCGCAGATGCAAGCTTTTGAATACCGTTTAAGGAAGAGGTTGTGAAATCAGCGTTCTGATCTGAGTATTAGCTCAACAAACGTCAAAATAGTTCCTCATATTTTGCCGTTTGTTGAGCTAATGCCGAGGGTCAGCTGATTGAACACCGTTTATTCGGAAAAAGGGATTGTGACAAGACTTTTGTCACAATCCCTTTGGAGATCTGTTTTAATTAAGTGCTCTAGTCACTCTTGCAGTTACTCGTCGCATCTTATACGAGTGCCCTTGGTCATTGCGCAAGGCTGAACGCTGCTTTCACAACCTATTCTTTAAAATTCTTCTCTTGGCGAAAGCGACGAAAATTTATTGTATTCTTTGATAAACAGCAGTTCAACTGTTCCTCGCGCACCGCTTCGGTTCTTCTCGATGATGACTTCGATGACGTTGTCATTTTTTGGCTCATTTCCATCATCGTCATCTCCGCCTTCTCTTTCATAATAATCATCCCGATACAAGAAGGCTACGATGTCCGCATCTTGTTCGATTGATCCGGATTCACGAATATCACTTAGTACTGGACGTTTGTCTTGTCGCTGTTCTACTCCACGAGACAACTGCGAAAGAGCAATGACAGGTACTTTCAGTTCTTTTGCCAGTTTTTTCAGTTGGCGGGAGATATCTGATACTTCTTGTTGACGGTTCTCTTTACCGTTCCCTTCAATCAACTGCAAATAATCGATCAATATCAAGCCTAGGTTGCCTTTTTCTTGCGCTAGTTTCCGACATTTCGCGCGGATCTCAGAGATCTTGATCCCTGGTGTATCATCGATAAAAATATTTGCTCGAGAAAGACTTCCCATCGCAACGATCAGATTCGACCATTCTTCTTCCGAAAGCTGACCTGTACGCAAATGGCTAGCTTCAATCGAACCTTCTGCACAAAGCATCCGATTTACAAGAGATTCCGCCCCCATTTCCAGACTGAATATCGCAACAGAACGATCTGTTTTGGTTCCTACATTTTGAGCAATATTCAATGCGAACGCTGTTTTACCTACCGCTGGACGGGCAGCCAGAATGATTAGTTCTTCGGGCTGGAAACCTGCTGTCATTTTGTCCAGACCTTGATAGCCAGTTGGTAGGCCTGTGATTTCTTCATTGTTTTGAGCTAGTCGATCGATATTTTCAATCGTTGAGTTCAGTACTTCAGCAATGGATAAAAAGCCGCTTCGATTTCTTTTTTCCGAAACCTCCAAGATACTGCGTTCTGCATCATCTAAGATCGTCTGAACTTCTTCTCCTTGCTCGAATCCTTTTGTAACGATCCCTGTTGCTGTCTGAATCAATGTACGCAATAATGATTTTTCTTCAACGATTTTCGCATAGTAGACGATATTTGCTGCTGTCGGAACTGCTAAAGCCAAATCTGATAGGTAACTTAAACCACCGGCATCTTCTAACAAATTTGCTTGTTCTAGCCGGTCTTTAACAGTAACAACGTCAATCGCTTCATTACGATCGTTCAACTCGATCATTGTCTCAAAAATAATTTGATGGCCGCGACGATAAAAGTCTTTTGGCTCTATGTACTCCATGGCATCAATGATCGTTTCTGCATCAAGAAAAACAGAGCCTAGAACCGCTTGTTCAGCTTCAATATTTTGCGGTGGGATTCGATCCTGCCACACTTCATTCATACGTATCGCTCCTTGTCTTCAATTGCTTCATTTTACAAGAAAATGATGGAAAAGTCATCATTCGCATCGAAAGTATCATAAAAAAATAGCTCTCTTTTATTATACTCGTTTTCTTCATGCTATTTTACTGTTCTCAAAAAAGAAACCGAAATCAATCTGAAATCGATATGCAGCTTGTGCTTTTGTTGCTGCAGCTGCTTTTCTCAGATAAATTTCGGTTTGTCTTTTCTCCTTCTGGTTCTTCTTACCAGCTGAACATCACTATCAAGACTTGTTATTCTTGTACGACATGAACTTTGATCGTAGCCGTCACCTCATGATGCAACTTCACAGGTACGTTTGTGTAGCCTAGTGAACGGATTGGGTTTTCTAGTTCGATTTTTCGTTTATCTAATTTGATTTTGTATTGTTTGTTTAGCCCTTCAGCAATTTGTTTTGAAGGAATCGATCCAAACAAACGGCTGTCTTCCCCTGCTTTTGCTTTTAACTCGACTACCGTATCTTCTTTTTCCAAGAATTCTTTTAATTTTTTAGCTTCTTCCAAGATTTCAGCTTCGTGTTTTTCTTGGGCTTTCTTCTGTCCAGCTAACTGACTGATACTACTTTTCGTTGCTTCTTTTGCCAAGTTATTTTTGATTAGATAATTTTGTGCATAACCTGCTGGAACTTCTTTGATGTCCCCTTTTTTACCTTTTCCTTTTACGTCTTGTAAAAAAATTACTTTCATTTGGATTACTCCTTATCATATATTTGATTCATATTTTCTTTGATTGCAGCAAAAAGCTTCTGTTTTGTTTCTTCAACTGTCGTATTCTCCAGTTGAGTAGCTGCATTTGTGAAGTGTCCTCCACCACCTAAGGATTCCATGATGATTTGGACATTGATCGTACCGGTACTTCGGGCACTGATCCCAATCAATCCGTCTGTCCGCTTCGTAATGACGAAAGCTGCGTTGATATTGATCATCGAAAGCAGTGTATCTGCTGTTTTTGCCGCTATGACACTATTATACTCTTTTTCATCTGTTCCTGCCGCCACAACAATATCAGAAGTCACATACTCGCTTCCAGCAATCAAATGACTGATTTCCAAGTATGTCGCTAAGTCCGAGCTCAATAAATATTGTACTAAGGATGCGTCTGCTCCACAAGACCTTAAATAGCTGGCAACATCAAAAGTTCGTGCAGTTGTACGAACATTGAAACTATTCGTATCTACAACCATCCCTGCAAGTAATAGTGTGGCCTCAAAGCGATCTAAGCGATTCGTTTTGCTGCTTTGGTATTGGATCAGCTCAGAAACTAGCTCTGAAGCGGAAGAGGCTGAAGATTCGATATAAGTCAGCAAAGGCTTGCTTGGAAACTCTTCCCCTCGGCGGTGATGATCAATGATCACGATCTTATCAAATTGCTCATATAGGCTCTGAGAGATCGATAGAGAAGGTTTATGATAATCCACCATCACGAGGAGGTCTTCATCTTTTTTCAGCTCTATGGCGCGTTCTGGAGAGATCAATTGCATTTCTAATTCTGGATGTTTATGGATTTCTTCGAGACAACGTTCTACATCTGGAATGATTTCGTTCTCGTTGATAACGATATAAGCCTTTTTCTGGTTGAAGCGTGCAAGACAACTGACACCAAAAGCAGAGCCTAAAGCATCCATATCCGGAAATTTGTGTCCCATGATGAACACATCGCCTGTTTCATCAAAAATCCGGCGCAAAGCGGTACTCATCGCTCGAGAACGGACGCGCGTGCGTTTGACATTCTTAGCTGATTTACCGCCATAATAAACAGGTTTTGCACCTTCTTTTACCTCTTTCACGACAACTTGGTCGCCTCCGCGGACTAGAGCAACATCTAAATTGTTCTGAGCTTCTCCACCGATTTCATCGAGGGATCTCGCGCCATAAGCAATCCCCATACTCAAGGTGATAGGTGAGCTCTGTTTTTCAGCTTCTGCTCGAAAGCGGTCCAACAAATCAAATTTTTTATCCATCATCTTTTTCAGATCGATCATCTGTGCGACGAAGAAAAACCGTTCTGCGTTGATTCTTTTGAAAAAGACATGGTATTCATTCATCCAGTCAGAAACAAGTGTAGTGACGAAAGAGTTCAAATAAGAAATCTCTTTGTCATCCAATTTATCAATAGCATCTGCATAGTTATCAATAGATAAAATACCGATCACTGGCTGACTGTTCGCCTGATGAAGTTTCAATAACTGGTTTTGGGTGATATCATTAAAATAAACGACACCCTTTACTGTATCCATATCAAACTGAAATGTTTTATCTGCTAGATAGACTTGGTTTTTCTTTTTTTCTTTTGCAGTAAAAAAAGTATCTAACAATTCTTCCTCTGTTAATCCACTTTGATCTTTGACTTTCAATGCTAAAGGATTGAGCCATTCGATTTTTTGGCTTGATGGCTGATAAGCAATCACTCCTACAGGCATGACTTCTGAGACATAAGCCAGATTTGTTTCGGCTACGGTCGAAGCCTGCTGGATTTTTTCACGTTTATTTAAAGTAAGCCAGCGTTTCATTTTCAACCAATAGCGAACGCCCCATAAATTCATCAAAAGAATGACCGAAGCGCTAACAAAACGAAATGGTAAAATTAAGACTACCAATACTTCGATTAGTATAAACAGGATAAGGAAGAGAGGTTTTGGGGATAAATGATTGTTTTTATTTTCCATAATTTTCCTCCCATATATGACTAACTTGATTTTACCATAACTTTCGTCATTCAAGCGACTAAACGAATATCGGTTATTTTTACAGAAAAAAAAGAATTGAATAGCTGATCAAAAGGATCAGTCATTCAATTCCTCGGATTTATTAGTCTTCGCTAACGAAAGGTAGCAAGCCCATGATACGTGCGCGTTTGATTGCAACAGTAATTTTACGTTGGTTTTTAGCGCCTGTACCAGTTACACGACGTGGCAAGATTTTACCGCGTTCTGAAATAAATCTTTTTAGTAATTCGATATCTTTATAATCGATATATTCAATATGGTTAGCAGCAATGTAGTCTACTTTACGACGTTTACGTCCGCCTCTTCTTTGTTGTGCCATTCTATTTCCCTCCTATCAAATTCGTTTAGAATGGTAAATCATCATCTGAAATGTCGATCGTTGAACTTGAGCCGAATGGGTCAGAAGTATCACGGTCGAAATCAGGCATACCGTTGGATGATTGAGATGTTTGATTAGAGTTATTGTTTCCGCCAAATCCGCCAGCTGATTGACCAGAACTTTGGAATCCGCCGCTTTGTTGGCGATTTTCAGATGCAGAACGACTTTCCAGCAATTGGAAGTTGTCAGCTACTACTTCTGTTACGTATACACGTTGTCCTTGCTGATTATCATAAGAACGAGTTTGGATACGTCCAGTAACACCTAAAAGTGTTCCTTTACGAGCATAGTTTGCTAAAGTTTCTGCTGATTTGCGCCAAATCACACAGTTGATAAAATCAGCCTCGCGATTGCCGCTTTGGTTTGTAAAATTACGATTCACAGCCAAAGTAAATGTTGCGACTGCCGTACCACTTGCTGTGTAACGCAAATCTGGATCTTTCGTCAGACGTCCAACTAATACAACATTATTAATCAAAATAGTCATCTCCTCTCATCGTTTTTCTATTGTTTCACATGAAACAACAATTAAGCTTCTTCTTTAACAATCATGTGACGAATGATATCGTCGTTGATTTTAGCAAGACGGTCAAATTCACTGACAGCATTTGCTGATGATGGAGAAGATACTTTAACGATGTGATAGATACCTTCACGGTAACCGTTCATTTCATAAGCGAAACGGCGTTTTTCCCAATCTTTTGATTCGATAACTTCTGCTCCGTTATCTTTCAAGATTGCATCGAAACGTTCGATTAAAGCAGTTTTTGCTTCTTCATCAATGTTTGGACGAATAATGTACATGATTTCATATTTCGTGTTTTCCATTGATATTCACCTCCCTGTGGACTTTCGGCTCTTAGGTTCCTAAGAGCAAGGAGAGTTATCTAATTAATTAGACTACTCACAAGCTTTGATTATACACTCTATTTTGGTCAAAAGCAATACAGAATAAACAGTTTCAAATATTTTAAGAGAAATTCAATTAATCAAAAAAGCGAGCAAGGGAACTGTGACAAAAGTCTTGTCGCAGTTCCCTTTTTTCGAATAAACGGTGTTCTCCTGCCAACTCCTCGGTCACAAGTCACAATATTCAACAAACATGAGAAGCCATTTTTTGAAATTGCTTCTTGTGACTCAGAGTGAAACGGCAGGCTCACAACCTCTTCCTTAAACGGTGTTCAAAAGCTTGCATCTACGGCACTAAGTCCAATCAGATGAAAAATATGGAGTGCTATTTTTATCTGATTGTTCTTACTGCTTGATGCAGAGCAGCTTTTTCACAACCTCCTACACGGTGTTCTAGAAGTAACTTCTTCGAAAAATAAGCCGAAATTTCACAAAAATTTGAAAAGCAATTTTCGTAAATTCCTTCTTATTTCTTGAAGTTGCCCACTTCTGTCACAACCTCCTTGCTAACTTAAACACTTCATCTTTATGATTATTCTTCTGTTGCTTGCTCTTCAACTGTTTGTTCTACCGCTTCTGGCTCGACTGCTGCCATTGTGACGACTTTCGTATCAGCTTCCATCTTCATCAAACGTACACCCAATGTTGAACGTCCAGTTTGAGAAACAGTCGATACGTTGAAACGGATAATCACACCTTTATCTGTAATCAGCATGATGTCTTCATTTCCAGAAACAGTGGTCAATCCGGCTAGTGGACCATTTTTTTCAGTGATATTCGCCGTTTTGATTCCTTTACCTCCGCGGCCTTTCACTGGATATTCCGATACTTTGGTCCGTTTTCCGTAACCTTTTTCTGTAATCACTAGTACTTCTTGGTCTTCCTTCATCAGGGCTGCCCCAACGACGTAATCTTCCTCACGCAGACGTATCCCTCTGACGCCGGAAGCTGTACGTCCCATATCGCGGACTGCTTCTTCTTTGAAGGTCACAGAGTAACCGTTATGTGTGCCAATGATGATATTTGACTGTCCGTCTGTCAATAGAACATTGACTAATTCGTCATCTTCTTTCAAACCAATTGCAATCAGGCCATTGCTTCGGATGTTAGCGAAAGCAGTGACAGACGTACGTTTAACTGTACCTTGACGCGTCGTAAAGAAGAGATAGTGGCCTTCTTCTGCTTCTCCCGTCACCGCAATAATTGCTTGGATGCTTTCACTCGAGTCGATACCCAGCAAATTGATGATTGGGATTCCTTTGGCTGTACGCCCGTATTCTGGAATTTCGTATCCTTTTGCCCGATACACTTTTCCGTTATTCGTAAAGAATAACAATGTATCATGGGTAGAACAAGAAACTAGATTCTTGACGAAGTCGTCATTGTGGATACCCATTCCTTGGACACCACGCCCGCCTCTTCGTTGAGCTCTGAATTCATTATTTGCCAAACGTTTGATATAACCATTGTTTGTCAATGTAATAACGATTTCTTCTTCTTCAATCAAATCTTCATCTTCTAGACTTAAGACCTCACCGACTAGTAATTCTGTGCGTCGTTTATCACCAAATCGTTGATTCAAGTCTGCTAATTCATTCTTGATGATTTCTGTGACACGTTCGGGTCTTGCCAGAATGTCAGTCAAATCTTCAATCAGTTTCAATAGTTCTTGATATTCATTTTCGATTTTTTCCCGTTCCAAACCGGTCAATCGACGCAAACGCATATCTAAGATAGCTTGTGATTGGCGATCGGATAAATCGAACCGTTCGATCATTGTTGCTTTTGCTTCGTCATCTGATTTAGACCCGCGGATAATCGCAATGATTTCATCGATATGATCCAAAGCAATACGCAAACCTTCTAAGATGTGTGCTCTTGCTTCTGCTTTTTCTTTTTCAAAGACCGTCCGTCGTGTGATGACTTCGCGTTGATGTTCGATATAATTTTCAAGGATTTGTTTCAAACTTAAAACTTTCGGCACGCCTTTTTCGATTGCCAACATATTGAATCCAAATGAATTCTGCAAGGATGTCAATTTGTATAAGTTATTCAAAATAACTGATGCGCTGGCGTCACGACGAACGTCAATGACAATTCGCATGCCTTCACGGGAAGATTCATCCCGCAAATCCGTAATTCCTTCGATACGCTTGTCTCTGTGCAACTCAGAAATCCGTTCAATCAATTTTGCTTTATTGACCATATAAGGTAATTCCGTCACGAGGATCCGTTCTTTGCCATTTGGCATCTCAGTGATCTCAACTTTTGCACGTACGGTAATAGAACCTTTACCTGTTTCATACGCTCTTCGGATTCCTGATTTTCCCATGACCAAACCACCTGTTGGAAAATCTGGTCCAGGTAATACTTCCATCAATTCATTGGTCGTCACATCAGGATTATCCATCAGCAAATCGATAGCCGCTACTACCTCAGACAAATTATGAGGTGGGATATTCGTTGCCATACCCACGGCGATCCCCGTCGTTCCGTTCACCAAAAGATTAGGGAAGCGAGCAGGTAATACAACGGGTTCTTTTTCTGTGTCATCATAGTTGCTTTGGAAATCAACAGTGTTCTTATTGATATCACGCAGCATTTCTGTAGCGATTTTGCTCATCCGTGCTTCGGTATAACGCATAGCAGCGGCACCGTCACCGTCAACAGAACCAAAGTTTCCATGACCATCCACTAGCATATAACGGTAGCTAAATGGCTGCGCCATCCGTACCATTGACTCATAGATTGCACTATCCCCATGAGGATGGTATTTACCCATGACATCTCCGACGATTCTGGCAGATTTTTTATGGGCTTTATCCGGTGTCACACCTAATTCGTTCATGCCGTATAAAATACGGCGATGAACGGGTTTCAGACCATCTCTGACATCAGGCAGTGCACGTGCGACAATAACACTCATCGCATAATCGATGAAGGAGTCTTTCATTTCGCTGGTTAGATTGACATCATGGATGTTTTCTCTGATTTCTTCACTCATTCTTTTTCCTCCTTCATGATTAAATATCTAAGTTCTTCACGTAATGTGCATTTTCCTCGATGAATGCACGACGAGGTTCTACTCGATCCCCCATCAACATTTCAAATATCTGGTCTGCCGCGATAGCATCATCCACGCTGACGCGGGCCATCATTCGATTACTTGGGTCCATAGTTGTTTCCCATAGTTGATGATCATCCATTTCTCCAAGTCCTTTATACCGCTGAACACTTGGTTTTGGTGAGGCAGGAAGTGAAGCAACGACTTGTTTCAACTCTTCTTCTGCATTCTTTCCTGGTTGTACATACGTGATATTCTTCCCTTGTTTTACCCCGTATAAAGGTGGCTGAGCAATATAGACATAACCAGCTTCAACAATTGGACGCATGTAACGGTAAAAAAGAGTCAGCAACAATGTACGGATATGTGCACCATCGACATCGGCATCAGTCATGATCACTAATTTATGATAACGAGCTTTCGATACATCGAAAGCTTCTCCAAACCCTGTACCCATAGCAGTAAATAAAGACCGGATCTCTTCATTTGCCAAGATCTTGTCCATGCTTGCTTTTTCAACATTCAAGATTTTCCCACGAATAGGCAAGATGGCTTGAAACTCTCGATTACGACCTTGCTTAGCTGATCCGCCGGCCGAATCTCCTTCGACGATGAACAATTCGCATTTTTCAGGATCGTTGCTAGAGCAGTCCGCTAATTTTCCTGGCAGATTACTAATCTCTAAAGCACCTTTACGTCTCGTTACTTCACGCGCACGTTTCGCTGCTAGACGAGCTCTGGAAGCTAGTAATCCTTTTTCAACAATTTGACGGCCCACACTTGGGTTTTCCAGCAAGAATTTCATGAAATGTTCGCTAAATAACCGATCAGTGACTGTCCGTACTTCGGAATTGCCCAATTTTGTTTTTGTTTGTCCTTCGAATTGAGGGTCAGGATGCTTGATAGAAATAACAGCTGTCAATCCTTCTCGCACGTCTTCACCGGTCAAGTTGTCGTCATTTTCTTTCATCAGCTTTTGTTTTCGGGCATAATCATTGATCACACGAGTTAAAGCAGTCTTGAATCCAGATTCATGTGTTCCGCCTTCATACGTATGGATATTGTTGGCAAAACTCATGATATTGGAATGGTAGCCGTCTGTATATTGCATAGAGACTTCAACTGCGATATCTTGCTGTTCACCTTCCAAATATACAGGTTCTGGAAAAATCACGGTTTTGTTTGCATTCAAGTATTCGACATAACTTTTGATCCCGCCGTCATAATGGTATTCATTGATGACTGGTTCTTCTTCTCGTTTGTCTTCAATCGATATACGCATCCCGCGGTTCAAGAAAGCAAGTTCACGGATCCGGGTAGCCAATTTTGAAAAATCAAACTCAGTTGTCTCTGTAAAAATTTCAGGGTCTGGCGTAAAATGAACCGTTGTTCCATGGCGATCCGTTTGTTCGATAATCTTTAAGTCGTCCACTACAGCTCCACGACGATATTCTTGATAGTACACATTTCCTTCTTTGTATACTTTGACATCAAGCTGTGTAGAAAGCGCGTTTACAACAGAAGATCCTACTCCGTGAAGTCCACCAGAAACTTTGTACCCACCACCACCGAATTTTCCTCCAGCATGTAAAACAGTAAAGACCGTTTCAACTGCAGGACGTCCAGTTTTTGCCTGGATATCTACTGGTATCCCCCGACCGTCGTCAATAACGGTGATACTGTTGTCTTTTTCAATAATCACATGGATTTTCGTTGCAAAACCTGCTAATACTTCATCGATCGAATTATCGACAATTTCCCAAACAAGGTGATGCAGACCCTCAGAACTAGTCGAACCGATATACATGCCAGGTCGTTTACGAACGGCTTCAAGTCCTTCAAGTACTTGAATCTGACTGGCATCATACTCTTTAGCGCGTTCTACTAAACTTCTTTCTTCTGTCATTCAGTTTCTTCTCCTTTTAGTTTCCCTTGTTGAACATAAAAAATCTCAGGTTCAACAGTCATTTTATTTTTTACATGGTCAAGTGTCGTTGTTGTTAAGAACGTTTGAACTTTTCCTTCGATTGTTTCTAGCAGATGGAGTTGACGATTATCATCCAGCTCGCTCATCACATCATCTAACAAAAGGATTGGATATTCCCCTGTCTCTTCTTTAATCAAATCGATTTCTGCTAATTTGACACTTAGTGCAGTTGTTCTTTGCTGTCCTTGCGATCCATAAGTCTGCACATTTTTCTGATTAATAAAAAAGGAAAGATCGTCACGATGAGGACCAACTGTCGTTGTTCCCCGAAAAAGGTCTTTCTTTTTATTTTGGTTCAAAAGTGCGAGAAATTGTTCTTGGATTTGCTCTTGCGTATGTGTTTCTAAAGAATCGACTGCGGTGAGATACTCGATTTCCAGCTGCTCTTTTTGATGGGTGATTTGCTGATGCAAAGAATTAGCCCAAAACTCCAATCGCTTGACGAACTGTGCTCTTGCTTTCAATACTTTGCTGCCAAACGCTGCTAGTTGTTCGGACAAAATATCCAAATAAAGCAAATCAGTTTGTTTTTTTTCATTCAATTGCTTTAAATACTGGTTTCTTTGTTTCAAAATTGCTTGGTATTGGACAAGATCATAAAGATAGATTGGATTGATCTGGCCTAATTCCATATCTAAAAACTTCCGCCTGATCTGCGGGCTGCCTTTTACTAAAGAAAGATCTTCTGGTGCAAATAAAATGACATTCATTTGTCCCACGTAAGTACTTAACTTTTTCTGTTCGATATGGTTGATCTTGGTTTTTCGGCCTTTTTTAGATAATAAGATTTCTAATGGAAGAGTGGATGAACCTTTTGTGATCTCTCCTTGAATCATCGCCTGATCGTCAGTCCAGCCAATCAATTCCTGCTCACTACTTGTCCGATGACTTCGCGTCATAGCTAATACGTAGATACTTTCCAAAAGATTCGTTTTTCCTTGCGCATTTTCTCCTAAAAAGATGACGAGGTTCTTGGAAAATTCGATGTTCAGCTCTTCGTAATTTCGATAATTTTTTAAATACAGCTTATTCAGCCTCATTATCGTCGTTTCCTTTTTTTACCATAAAAAAAGTTCCTACTTCTGGAACTTCAACCATCATGCCGGGATAAAGTTTGCGTCCACGACGATTTTCTGGTTCGCCATCGACTAACACAGTGTTTTCTGCCAAATACCATTTTGCTTGTCCGCCACTACCGATAACGGTGACTTCTTTCAACATTTGGCCCAACGTCATGAATTCCGTATTTAGAATGACTTGTTGTTTCAATGCCCATCCCTCATTTTCATTATTAAAAGTATACTCTATTATACCTTTTTTTCGCAATAAAACAAATTTATCCATATATTTTTCCATATAAGACGATTTAATCTAAAAAAGGTGATTTAAACAAAAATAAACAGAAAGCCTTAAAAGAGATTTTATGGCCTTCTGTTTAAAATTTTATTTTTTCTATTTCTTTTCAATTAAATTTTCAAGAACATTGAAAATCATTGTTAATTTGTACGTACAGGAGTAATCAGCTGAATAAATTGAACGCCATCTTCCGTTGGTTCCAATGTAAATGGACGAATAGCAGAGATAAATTTCACTTTGATGCTCATATCTCCAAATGCACGCAACGCTGCTTTCATATAATCCGGATTGAAAGAAATATCTAATGGATCGCCACTGCTTGCTGTATAACTCAAGCTTTCTTCTACTTTCCCGATTTCTGGCGAATTTCCGTATAAAACAACCGCATCTGGACGAATAGATAAACGAACGATGTTGTTACGGCCTTCATGAGAAAGTAAAGAAGCCCGTTCGATCGCCGCTAAAAAGCTAGGAACAGAAAATTCAACCTCTGTATTAAAACTTGAAGGAATCAAACGATTGGTATCAGGATAGTTTCCTTCTAGCAAACGGGAATAGAAATACATCGTTTCTGTTTTGAACAACACCTGGTTTTCCATAATGCTGATTTCGACGATTTCTTCTTCATTTGTTAATGAGCGAGATAATTCGATCAAACTTTTTCCAGGAATAACAATATCAAAATGATCAGCCGCTTGTTCTACTGGAATCACGCGTTGACTTAGACGGTGAGAATCAGTAGCTACAGCCAATAAAGAATTATCAGATAAAATGAAATGCACACCTGTCAAGATTGGACGACTCTCATGTTGTGAGACAGCAAAAACTGTTTCGTTGATTAGTTTAGTCAATACGTGTACAGGTAATTTCATCTGGTTATGGCTTTCGACAACAGGAAGATGAGGATAGTTATCTGCATCTAATCCATTTACGATAAAATTCGCTTTTCCAGAAGTGATCGCTACTTGTTTATTTTCTAAAACTTCTAAAGTAAATGTTTCTTCAGGAAGTCTCCGAATGATTTCGCTAAAGAAACGTGCTTGTAAAACAATGGAACCAGTAGATTCGATTTGCATATTTGCTTTTTCGTTTTCAACAGACAAAAAAGTTTCAATTGATATATCAGCGTTGCTCCCCGTCAAAGTCAAACCTTCTTGTGTCAGTGTGATTTTTACACCTGTCAAAATAGGGATCGTGGTTTTGCTTGAAATAGCTCGTTGAACAGTTTGCAATTCCTGCATAAAGCTAGCTCGGTTTAAAGTAACTTTCATGATGTATCTCCTTTGAATGTTTGTTTATTTATTATTAGTTAAAAAGAATAATAAAAGTAATAGGGCATGTTGATTCTGTGGAAAACTCAAAAAACGTAAGAGAGAAACGAAAAAACAGCTGTGGAAAAAGTGTGTATAACTTTTGAACGTTTTTTTCTTTTATCCACATGCTATTTTCAGTTGATAGAATCGACAAATTAATTTAGTAAAAAGTTTTTGATTTCTGATACTTCATTTTGCATACTGACACTAGAATCCATCAGCTGCTGGATTTTTTCATGAGCATGGATAACCGTTGTATGATCCTTGCCACCGAATTCAGCTCCGATTTTCGGTAAAGAATTATCTGTGAGCTCACGTGCCAAATACATAGCGATTTGTCTAGGAACAACAATAGATTTGACGCGTTTCTTTCCTTTGAGATCTTTCAATTGGATGTGATAATACTTTGCCACTTCTTCTTGGATCTGCAGGATTGACAATTGAGGATGTCCTTTTCCTGATTTTAACGTTTTTAGTGCGTCTGCAGCTAGACTAGTCGAAATATCTTCACTATTCATCGCAGCAAAAGCTTGCACTCGAACAAGCGCACCTTCTAATTCGCGAATGTTAGAATCGATTTGTCCTGCGATGTAGCTTAGTGTGTCATCTGGGATCTCTAGACGTTCAGCCGCCGCTTTTTTACGTAAAATTGCTGTTCTTGTTTCAAGATCCGGCGGTGTAATATCAACAGACAGCCCCCATGCAAAGCGAGAAACAAGGCGTTCTTGCAGTTTCGGAATCTCATTTGGCAACCGATCACTGGTTAGTACGATTTGTTTCCCTTCATTGTACAAGGCATTGAAAGTATGGAAAAACTCTTCTTGCGTAGCTTCTTTTTCTGCAAAAAATTGAATGTCATCCACTAGCAGTAAATCAACATTTCGATATTCTTGACGGAACTCTTCTGCTGTTTTGTTTTGGATCGAATTGATGAAATCATTAGCAAAAGTTTCACTGCTTACATATTTTACTTTGGCATTAGGCTGACTTTGCAGCATTTGATGACCAATTGCATGCATCAAGTGAGTCTTACCAAGTCCCACGCCTCCATAAAAGAAGAGCGGGTTATAAATAGAACCTGGATCTTCTGCTACAACGAGCGCTGCTGCATGAGCCATCTGGTTTCCTTTACCAATGACAAACGTATCAAAGGTATATTTAGGGTTCAGCATGGCTTTTTTTAGCGGACTAGGTGCCACAACTTTTGGATTTTTTTCTTCTATAACTTCTTCTTGCTCTGCTTCTTCGCCAGTAATAAAGCGAGGGATAATCTCATTTCCTGATAACATATAACCGACTTCAACGATTTTTGTCGCCAGGTTTTTTTCCCAATATTCTTTATGAATCTTGCTAGGAACCTCAAGAACGAGCTGGTTTTGATCAAGGGTTCGAGGGTTCGCTGTTTCGATCCATGTATTATAGCTAGCAGGCGATAAATCCTTTTGGTATGTTGCTTTTAATTCATTCCATAAAGCATCGAGGGATACCATATAAGGCCTCCTCCTTCATTAAAAAGTGAATAACTAGTACTAATTTAGCATTTTTTTCAATAGTTTTCCACAGAAACCGAAGAAAAAAATTTTTTAATTACAATTATCCACACAATCGACAAAAAGAAAAAAGAGAAAAACACAGTTGTCAAAAAAAGTTTTCCACAACACTAATACACAGGTGGAAAACTCGTAAAAAACAATAGATTTCCTCTCGCATCTGTGGATAAAAAATATAGATATACCAATAGTTAGGAGACGTAATACACAGGAAATCGCCTGATTGTGGATTACTTTTTATACACGTGTGTTTTCTGTGTAAAACCAGCCATTTATTATCTGTGGATAATCCCTGTGTATAACTTTTTCCACATAGGATTCCCACAGAAAAAAATAATCTTGTGGATAAGTTTTAACAATCGATCTTCTATTTTATATTGACAAAATCACTACTTTGTCGTTATACTATCAAAGTATGTCTGTATTTATAAAATAGATAAGAACATTTTGGAGGTGGAATATATGAAAAGAACATACCAACCAAATAAACGTAAACGTCAAAAAGTTCACGGATTCCGTAAACGTATGAGTACTAAAAATGGACGTCGTGTGTTAGCTAGCCGTCGTCGCAAAGGAAGAAAAGTTCTTTCAGCTTAGGCCACTGGGGTTTCAGTGGTTTTTTTTATACTCTTTTTTAGGGAAATGATGAAAGGACAATCGTAATTATGGTATGATTATGAGCGTAAGTGAGAGATAGAAAAGGAAAGAAAACTAATGAGAAAAGCGTATCGAGTAAAAAAAGAACGAGAGTTTCAAGCCGTGTTCCATACGGGAGATTCTTTTGCTAACCGCAAATTCGTCGTTTACCGTTTGGAAAAACCGGGACAGCCTCATTTTCGAGTTGGTTTATCTGTAGGAAAAAAGGTCGGCAACGCGGTAAACCGCAATGAAGTCAAACGAAAAATCCGAGCAGCAGTTTATTCTATAAAAGAAGAGATTGATCCGGAGTTGGATTTTATTGTGATTGCTAGACCAAGTGTGAAGGGGTTGACTTATGATGAGGTTCGCTCCAATTTAGTCCACGTCTTAAAACTTGCAAAAATAATCGACAGAGAGGAAAAGAGTAAGTGAAGAAATACAAACGTTTACTTTTGATGGCCGGTATCGTTAGTTTGGTCATCGTCTTATCCGGTTGCGGAACTGGGGAAGTCAGCGCACAGAGTACAGGAATTTGGGATCGTTACATTGTTTATTACTTTGCTGAGGCGATCAAGGCGTTGTCATTTGGTAATGCAGGGATAGGGATCATTTTATTTACACTGATCATCCGCGTGATCCTATTGCCGTTGATGCATTTCCAAACAAAGAGCATGCGTAAAACACAAGAATTACAACCGAAATTAAAAGCACTGCAGCAACAATATAGTTCAAGAGACCCGGAAACACAAAGTAAGTTAAGAGAAGAGCAGCAGCGTTTATATGCAGAAAATGGCGTCAATCCATATGCTGGTTGTCTTCCTTTATTAGTACAAATGCCAATCTTGATGGCGTTATGGCAATCTATTTCACGTGTACCTGAGTTGAAACAAGGGCATTTCTTATGGTTGAACTTAGGGAACGCGGATCCAACATTTATTTTGCCGATTTTAGCAGCAATCTTTACTTTTGCAAGTACGTATTTATCTAGCATGAGTCAGATTGAATCGAATGCATCAATGAAGATCATGAATTTCGTGATGCCTGTAATGATTTTAGTGATGGGTGTCAATTTAGCCAGCGGTCTTTCATTATACTGGGTAGTTTCCAATGCCTTCCAAGTTGTACAAACGCTGCTGATCAACAACCCTTTCAAAATTCGAAAAGAGCGTGAAGAAGAAGCACGGAGAATCCGCGAAAGAGAACGTGCTCTTAAGAAAGCAATGAATCCTAAGAAAAAACGGAAATAATAGGGGAGGTAATGCTAATGCCGATTTATGAAGCTGCAACAATAGACGAAGCTGTCCAACTAGGTCTGGCTGATTTGGGTTTGGCCAAAGACCAAGTCGAAATCGAAATACTGGAAGAAGGAAAAAAAGGTTTCCTAGGAATGGGTCGAAAGAATGCACGGCTTTCGATCCAGCCAAGTATCAGCGAAAAAGTTTCTGAAACAGTAGAACAGACTGTAGAAGAAATTTTGGAAGAAGAACCAACAGCTGAGATCGAGGTAGTCAACGAAACGATTCTTGAAGAAAAAACAGAAGAAGTAAGTGAGCTAGGTGATGAAGCAGCTTTAACGGAATTGGCAGTTTATCTTACTGAAATTTCAAAACAGCTTGATGCTCCAGCTCTTGTCAAAATGGAAAGAGAATCAAATAATATGGTTGTTTTCCATTTAGAAACACAAAAGCAAGGCATACTGATTGGGAAACATGGAAAAACACTGAATGCATTGCAATATCTGGCACAAGTCTTCATCCATCGTTTAGCAAGAAATAAGCTGTCTGTAGTAGTCAATGTAGGCAATTACCGTGAAAAGCGCCAAGAGATCATTCAGCGTTTAGCTGATCGCACGGCTGAAAAAGTAAAACGGACAGGGCAGCCTGTTTTCTTAGAACCAATGCCTGCATTTGAACGTAAACAAATCCATGCTGCATTAAGCAAAGATGAACATGTAAAAACACATTCGGAAGGTGAGGAACCTTATCGTTATTTAGTAGTAGAACCTGCTAAAAAATATTATTGATTCCATTACTTTTTGAATAAATCACGTTGACAAAGTTTTTCAAACCAAGTATATTTTACTAGAAATCATTCTTATCAGAGTATACGATGAAGTAGTCACTAACTTTGATAGAAAAAAGCGGATCGAAACTGTCTTCAGTTTTGATCCGCTTTTTTTGTCTGTTTCATTTAACCAATCGTTGTTTGGATAAATTGGATCACTGTTCCATAAGCAAAAAGTTCCAGAAAATACTTTCCGTCGCGTTTTTTTTGCTGATACTCAAAATGACAGTTGATTACTGCATTCGCACCATATTCAAGTACCTTCGTCTTTAATTTCCTCTTCGTTGTTAAGAAAAGGTCATCTTTGGGAAAAGATGGGTCAAACAAATCAGCTTCTAAGCATTCCACAACAAAAACGATATCGCGGACGATATATTTCTGGTTGATATTCCCTGTATATAAAACGACATCGTTGATCCGAGGGTCACTTTCTTCTTCCAATGCAGCAGATCTGAACGGGCTCACATATTTTCTCCTTTCAAAAGTGCATAGTTTAGATAGCGCTACCATTTAGTGTACCGTTTTTTTTAAGAAAGATAAAGCCTTGTTTATACAGTATCTTCTCTTCGAATAAACCAAAGAACGCAAAGAGACATCCAAGGACAATCCAATATAAGGTAATGGAAGCAGAACAGGCTCAACTTCATCTAACTTGTTTTAAACACTTGATTCCTTATAGCAAGTGTGATAATCTATGACCAGAATTTAATCAAGAACAAGCAGTCAAAGTGCGAAGTTCACCGTTTATTGTGCATAAAGGGTGGAGTGGGCACTTTTTTTGTGCGCAAAATGAAAAAGGAAGTGAAAAAATGGCTGAAATTACTTTAGAATTTGATACGATTGCAGCAATTTCTACCCCACCTGGAGAAGGTGCAATCAGTATCGTTCGTTTAAGTGGCGATCAAGCTGTGCAACTAGCAGATAAAGTTTATCAATCTGGAAACAAACGATTATCAGAAGTACCAAGCCATACGATCCATTATGGACATATCGCTGATCCCAAGAGCAATCAGCTTGTCGATGAAGTCATGGTCTCCGTGATGAGAGCACCAAAGACATTTACGCGGGAAGATGTAGTAGAAATCAATTGTCACGGTGGGATCGTTGTAGTCAATCAAATTTTGCAGCTATTGTTAAGAGAAGGTGCAAGATTAGCTGAGCCAGGCGAATTCACAAAACGAGCATTCTTGAATGGTCGTGTTGACCTTTCACAGGCAGAAGCTGTGATGGATTTGATTCGGGCAAAAACAGACAAAGCAATGGGACTAGCTCTTAATCAGTTAGACGGCAACCTGTCTGCTTTGATCCGCTCATTGAGACAAGAAATTTTAGAGACATTAGCACAAGTAGAAGTAAATATTGATTATCCAGAATATGATGATGTCGAAGAATTGACTACGAAGTTATTGCTTGAAAAAGCGCAGATGATCCAACAAAGAATCCAAGCGCTACTTGCTACATCCAAGCAAGGGAAGGTTCTGCGAGAAGGGTTAAGTACGGCAATCATCGGCCGGCCAAATGTCGGCAAATCAAGCTTGTTAAACCATTTGTTAAGAGAAGAAAAAGCAATCGTTACGGATATTGCAGGAACGACTCGAGATGTAATCGAAGAGTATGTCAATGTTCGGGGGGTACCGCTCAAGCTAATCGATACAGCTGGAATTCGGGAAACAGAAGATGTGGTGGAACGGATCGGGGTCGAAAGAAGCCGAAAAGCATTAGCAGAAGCAGACTTGATCTTACTTGTTCTAAACCAAAGCGAACCACTGACAGCAGAAGATGAACAATTATTGGAAGCGACAAGTGGATTAAAACGGATCATTCTTCTAAATAAAACAGATTTGCCAGCACAGCTGGAACAAGAAAAATTGAAGAAATTGATCGAAAATGAACCAGTTTTTTCAATTTCCGTAGCTAAAAACGACGGACTAGATCGTTTGGAATCAGCTATTTCTGATTTATTCTTCAGCGGAGAAACAGGAGAAAGAGACGCTACTTATGTTTCTAATACCCGCCATATCGCGTTGTTAGAAAAAGCTTCCCTCTCACTTGAAGAAGTCATTGCAGGTATTGATGCAGGAATGCCTGTGGATCTCGTTCAAATAGATATGACGCGTTGCTGGGACTATCTAGGAGAAGTTGTCGGCGACAGTGTACAAGATGAGCTAATCACTCAATTATTCAGTCAATTTTGTCTAGGAAAATAAAAGGAGGAACAAACGATTGGAACATTATGAAGCAGATGCGTATGACGTGATCGTTGTTGGCGCAGGACACGCCGGTTCAGAAGCTGCACTTGCTGCTGCACGTATGGGATCAAAAACATTATTACTGACAATAAATTTGGACATGGTAGCATTCATGCCATGTAATCCTTCTGTAGGCGGACCAGCTAAAGGCGTTGTCGTTCGAGAAATCGATGCGCTAGGCGGAGAAATGGGTAAGAATATCGATAAAACCTATATCCAAATGCGTATGTTGAACACAGGAAAAGGCCCAGCTGTCCGAGCATTGCGAGCACAAGCAGACAAACATGCTTATTCAACAGAAATGAAACATACGATCGAAAAAGAACCAAATTTGACGCTAAGACAAGGAATCGTCGAAGAACTGATCGTCGAAGATGGTGTTTGTCATGGAGTAGTGACTTCCACAGGAGCGAGCTACCGGGCCAAAGCAGTTGTTATTACAGCCGGAACAGCACTTCGCGGAGAAATCATTATCGGTGAATTGAAATATTCATCAGGTCCGAATAACTCTCAACCTTCTATTGGACTAGCGAATCATCTAAAAGAACTTGGCTTTGCTATCGAACGGTTCAAAACAGGAACACCGCCTCGAGTAAAATCAAGTACGATCGACTATTCTGTTACAGAAGAGCAACCTGGTGACAAAGAGCCGAATCATTTTAGCTTCAGCACACCAGATAGTGCCTATAAACTAGATCAGGAATCTTGCTGGCTGACCTATACAGGTGAGACGACTCACCAAATTATTCGAGACAACTTACATCGTGCCCCAATGTTTACAGGGATCGTTGAAGGGGTAGGCGCTCGCTATTGCCCATCCATCGAAGATAAGATCGTGCGTTTTGCAGACAAACCACGTCATCAATTATTTTTGGAACCAGAAGGCTTAAATACGGAAGAAGTCTATGTTCAAGGTTTATCTACTTCTTTACCAGAGGATGTTCAAGTCAACATGCTTCATTCTATTGCTGGATTAGAAAAAGTAGAAATGATGCGTACAGGATATGCTATCGAATATGACGTAGTAGAGCCACACCAGCTCCGTCCGACATTAGAAACTAAAGTCGTTGAAAATCTTTATACAGCTGGACAAACAAATGGTACAAGCGGTTATGAAGAAGCGGCTGGACAAGGGCTGATTGCCGGTATCAATGCAGCTTTGAAAGTTCAGGGAAAAGAACCTTTAGTGATCAAACGAAGTGACGGTTACATCGGTGTCATGATCGATGATTTGGTAACAAAAGGAACGAACGAACCTTATCGTTTGCTGACTTCACGTGCTGAATACCGTCTGCTTTTACGTCATGATAATGCAGATTTGCGATTAACAGAAATGGGTCACCGTGTAGGCTTAGTAAAAGAAGATCAATACAAGAATTATTTGAAGAAAAAAGAAGCAGTTGAACAAGAAATCAAACGTTTGATGAATGTACGAATCAAACCAACAGAAGAAGTCCAAGACTTTTTAGCAACGATTAATGCGGCACCATTAAAAGATGGTGTACTAGCAAGCGACTTTTTAAGACGTCCTGAGATTACTTATGCAGATCTTCTACGGTTTATTCCAGAAAATGAAGAATTGACACGAAAAGAAATCGAACAAGTAGAAATCCAAATCAAATATGAAGGCTACATCAAAAAAGCCATGGAAAAAGTAGAAAAATTAAAACGCATGGAAGCGAAAAAGATTCCAGAAAACATCGACTACGCAGCAATCAACGGATTAGCAACAGAAGCAAAACAAAAATTGCAGAAAATCCAACCAGAAACAATTGCCCAAGCTAGCCGAATCAGTGGCGTAAACCCTGCAGACCTAAGTATCCTAATGGTCTATATCGAACAAGGGAAGATTGCGAAAGTCAGTGAACCAGCGTAATACGTAATAATAAATAGAAGAGAGAACTAGTTTTTGCAGAAATTGCTCAAAGCTAGTTCTCTCTTCTGTGTATATTTTATGAGTCATACTAGAAAGAAAAAGTCTATCGGCTTTTCTTACTTTTCAAATTTTTAAGAATCCATATGGAAGGATTGCATGTCTAGGGATTTTGCGTTAAAGTAGGGAGAGAATCTGTGAAACAATTGCTGTTTCACAATGAAAGGAATATTTATGATACCAGAAGAATTTCGCCAATCCTTGGCAGAAAAAGGGATAGAGCTTACCGATCATCAAATGAATCAATTCGCTATTTATTATCGGACATTAGTCGAATGGAACGAAAAGATGAACCTTACAGCTATTACGGATGAAAAAGACGTATATCTGAAGCATTTTTACGATTCACTTACATTAGCATTTGAAGTAGACTTTACGCAGCCTTTTTCTTTATGCGATGTCGGTTCGGGGGCAGGGTTTCCTAGCATACCTTTAAAAATTGCCTTTCCAGAACTGCAGATAACGATCGTTGATTCTCTGAATAAACGAATAACCTTCTTATCTGAGTTAACCCGATTATTAGGAATCGATGCTTCCTTATATCATGACCGGGCAGAAACATTTGGGCAAAATCCTCACTTTCGTGCATCATTTGACCTTGTCACTGCTCGTGCGGTTGCTCGTTTGAATGTGTTAGCGGAATTGTGTTTGCCCTTGGCTAAACAAGAAGGCTATTTTTATGCATTGAAAGCAGCAAAAAGTGAAGAGGAATTGACAGAAGCAAAACAAGCGATTGCTTTATTAGGTGGTAAATTCCTCAAAGAAGAGGCGGTTACCTTGCCGAATGTCTCTGACCAACGGCATATCATCGTTATTCAAAAAAAGAAACCAACCCCAAAGAAATACCCAAGAAAGCCCGGACTGCCTAATAAGCAGCCAATCAAATAGGAGGAGAAGAGATGGCACAAATAATATCTGTTGCGAACCAAAAAGGTGGCGTCGGCAAAACAACGACGACGGTGAATCTAGGTGCTTGTCTTGCTAGCCTTGGTAAAAAAGTATTGCTAGTGGATATGGATGCGCAAGGAAATGCTACCAGTGGTGTCGGGATCAGAAAACCTGATGTGACAAGAGACATCTATGATGTTCTAGTCAATGAATTGCCAATTGATGAGGCAACTTTGACCACTGAACACGAAAATTTGAGTATTGTGCCTGCGACTCTCCAATTAGCAGGAGCAGAGATCGAATTGACGTCAATGATGGCAAGAGAATCAAGATTAAAAGGATCTTTAGCAGAAGTAAGCAGTCAGTATGATTATATTTTGATCGATTGCCCGCCTTCTCTTGGCCATCTGACAATCAATTCATTTACAGCAAGTGATTCGATTTTGATACCTGTTCAGTGTGAGTATTACGCATTGGAAGGATTAAGCCAATTACTGAATACGGTTCGTTTAGTCCAAAAACACTTTAATCCAGAATTAGAGATCGAGGGAGTCTTACTGACAATGTATGATGCACGAACAAATCTGGGAAATGAAGTCGTAGAAGAAGTACGTAAATACTTCCGCGAAAAAGTTTACGAAACGATCATTCCAAGAAATATTCGTTTATCAGAAGCACCTAGTCATGGAAAACCGATCATCGACTACGATCCACGTTCTCGAGGAGCTGAAGTCTACCAAGCATTGGCAAAGGAAGTGGTAAGTCGTGAAGAAAAGTAAAGGATTAGGCCGAGGAATCGATGCACTGTTTCAAGATTTAGAAAACTTAGAGACGGTGGATGTAAAAGATGATACCGTTGTCCAGCTACCATTGAATGAGCTGCGACCAAATCCGTATCAGCCCCGTAAAACATTTGAAGAAGTATCTTTGCAGGAACTAGCTAATTCTATTGAACAATCAGGCGTCTTTCAACCCATCATCGTACGCCGTTCCGCAGTAAAAGGATATGAGATTATTGCAGGGGAGCGACGTTTTCGAGCGTCCAAACTAGCTGAAAAAGAAACGATCCCTGCTATCGTTAGAGACTTTGACGAAGAAGCGATGATGCAAGTAGCAGTGCTGGAAAACTTGCAGCGAGAAGATCTGAATCCGTTAGAAGAAGCAGAAGCATATGAGATGCTGATGAAAAACCTGAAACTAACACAAGCAGAAGTAGCTAGTCGTTTAGGAAAGAGCAGACCTTATATCGCCAATTATTTGCGCTTGCTTTCTTTACCGGATCTTGTCAAGGAAATGGTACAAGATCAGCGTTTATCTATGGGACAAGCCCGTACGCTGTTAGGTTTAAAAAATAAAACATTGATCTTGAAATTAGCCAATCGTGCAGTAACTGAAAATTTAACTGTCCGCCAACTGGAACAGCTTGTTTCTGAGTTAAATCAAAATGATGGAAAAGAAAAGAAAAAAATCCCAAGGCTAGCAAAGGAAAAACCATATTATATCCGAGAAAGCGAAGATCGTTTGATGGATAAATTTGGTACAAGTGTAGCTATCCAAGAAAAAAATGGGAAAGGTAAGATCGAGATTGAATATCTTTCTCAAAAAGATTTGACTCGAATTCTTGATATCTTGAATATTCAATTTGATGAAGAATAAACAAAAAGGAGGCTATTTTTATGTACGACTTGCACGATATCGTTGAAATGAAAAAACCTCACGCTTGCCAGACGAATCGCTGGGAAGTCATTCGAATGGGCGCAGATATCAAAATCAGATGTATGAATTGCGGACATATCGTCATGATGACCCGTCGAGATTTTGAAAAGAAATTAAAAAAAGTAATTGAAAAAAATGCAGAGAAAGAGTGAATAAATTTATGGCATTGACTGCTGGAATTGTTGGGTTGCCCAACGTAGGAAAATCAACTTTGTTTAATGCGATCACAAAAGCAGGAGCGGAAGCAGCAAACTATCCCTTTGCAACGATCGACCCTAACATAGGGATGGTAGAAGTACCTGACTGGCGTTTGCAACGCTTAACAGAACTTGTACATCCGAAAAAAACTGTTCCGACGACTTTTGAATTTACAGATATTGCTGGAATCGTAAAAGGCGCAAGTAAAGGAGAAGGTTTGGGAAATCAATTCTTAAGCCATATCCGCCAAGTAGACGCTATTTGTCACGTTGTTCGCTGTTTTGATGATGATAATATTACTCACGTAGAAGGACGTGTTGATCCACTAGAAGATATTGATACGATCAACTTGGAACTAGTGTTAGCAGACTTAGAATCTATCAACAAACGCTATACTCGTGTAGCAAAAGTTGCTAAAACCAAAGATAAAGATGCAGTGGCAGAACTAGCTGTACTGGATAAAATCAAACCTGTACTGGAAGAAGGAAAATCTGCCCGAACGATCGAATTTACTGAAGAAGAACAAAAAATCGTTAAATCACTATTTTTATTGACGACAAAACCAATTCTTTATGTAGCCAATGTCTCAGAAGATGACGTAGCAGATGCAGACGCGAATCATTATGTACAAGAAGTGCGCAACTTTGCTGCAGAAGAAAATGCAGAAGTGATCGTGGTCAGTGCTCGTGCAGAAGAAGAAATCGCAGAATTAGATGAAGAAGACAAAGCGGAATTTTTAGAAGCTTTAGGAATCGAAGAATCAGGTTTGGATCAGTTGATCCGTGCTGCTTATGATTTGTTAGGCTTAGCTACTTACTTTACTGCTGGGGAACAAGAAGTACGTGCTTGGACATTCAAAAAAGGAATCAAAGCACCACAAGCAGCAGGAATCATCCATTCAGATTTCGAACGCGGATTTATCCGTGCAGAAACTGTCTCTTTTGAAGACTTGGATCATTACGGAAACATGCATGCAGCAAAAGAAGCTGGACGTGTTCGATTAGAAGGAAAAGATTATGTCGTACAAGACGGCGACGTAATGTTATTCCGCTTTAATGTGTAAAAGGGCTATCAAACTAGCTGTAGAATATGGTAGAATGTCTTTTGTGACGACCGTTGAGAAAAGGAACGGCTAAGGAGGACTATTAGATAATGGAACCAGAACAATTACGAGCAATCGTAAAAGAAAACAATAGTTTAGAAACAAAATTAACCAAAAGAAATCAACAGTACATTTTTGATTTGAAAAAATCTTTAGAAGCAGCGAATTTGTCTGAAGAAGAAAAAGTAAAAGCCCTTCATGACATTCTGCCTACTTTAGTTGCAGAACAAAAAGGCGGAAGAACAGCCCGTCAATTGTTTGGGACAGTCTCTGAAAGAACGGAAGCAATCATCAATAAGCCAGCAGAAGTAAAAAATTCATCCACCCCTTTATTGATGTGGTTAGATAATACGTTGCTGTTGCTTGGTCTATTAAGTATCATGATTGCGATTACCGGATTGTTTTCACGTGGAACAACGCCAGCTTATGGCTTTTCTACACTCGTTCTAGGTTCTGCAATCGGTGGCTGGGTCTTTTATATGATGTACAAATACATCTATCAATATGAATATCCCGGAGCAGATCGAAGCAAGAAACCAGGAATGGGTAAGACATTGCTTATCCTAGGTGGAACGACACTTCTTTGGGTCGTACTGTTTTCTGCGACAACACTATTGCCGCCAGTTATCAATCCAGTATTAGATCCAGTAGTAGTTATCATTATCGGGGCAGCTGCTTTAGCAATCCGTTACTACTTGAAGAAAAAATACGGGATTATTGGAAGTTTATCCGTCCCAAGAAGATAAACTAGCAAAAAGATCAGCTATTTTGCTAAATATCGAGGGGTAGTAAAGAACCTCATTTTGTTTATCCATAATTAAATAATAGTAAGGGGCTGTGACAAAAGTCTTGTCACAGTCCTTTTTACGATAAACGGTGTTCTCCTCCAACTCCTCGATCACAAATCACAATATTCAACAAACATGAGAAACTGTTTTTCCGTTTTTTTCTCTAATACTCAGGTCAGGACGCTGATTTCACAACCTCTTCCTTAAACGGTGTTCAAAAGCTTGCATCTGCGGTAATAAGCCCAACCAATTCAAAAATATGAAAAACTATTTTTGATTGGCTGTTCTTATTACTTGATGCAGGGCAGCTTTTTCACAGCCTCTCCACTAAACGGTGTTCAAAAGCCAGTTTCTCGGTATTAAGTCCAATTTATGCAAAAATGTGGAAAGCCATTTTCACAAAATTTTTCTTACTACTCGAAACTAAGCAGCTTTTTCACAGCCTCTCCACTAAACGGTGTTCAAAAGCTTGCATCTGCGGTAATAAGCCCAACCAATTCAAAAATATGAAAAACTATTTTTGATTGGCTGTTCTTATTACTTGATGCAGGACAGCTTTTTTACAATCTCTTTTAATACACACAGATGTAAACGCTTTATATTGGTATTCTATGAGAAAGCTAACTTGATTCCAAGTAGATCATTGACTTAAATGAAAAAATCAATTATTTTAATAGATAAACTAAATTAGAGGAGTGGTACTAAAAATGTCCAACTGGGAAACAAAGTTCACGAAAAAAGGATTTACTTTTGATGATGTCTTATTGATACCAGCAGAAAGTCACGTGTTACCAAACGAAGTGGATATGAGCGTACAATTAGCTAAAAATATTAAGTTGAATATTCCAATCATCAGTGCAAGTATGGATACTGTTACCGACAGCAAGATGGCCATTGCTATGGCAAGACAAGGCGGACTAGGTGTGATCCATAAAAACATGACGATCAGCCAGCAAGCGGATGAAGTAAGAAAAGTCAAACGTTCTGAAAGTGGCGTAATCATTGATCCGTTCTTCTTAACGCCACAGCATCTTGTAGCAGACGCAGAAGAATTGATGAGCAAATATCGTATCAGTGGTGTGCCAATCGTTGAAACACTTGAAAACAGAAAATTGGTAGGGATAATTACAAACCGCGACATGCGTTTTGTAACAGATTATCACATGCCGATTGCTGATGTGATGACAAAAGACAACTTAGTGACTGCCCCAGTAGGTACCTCTCTAAAAGATGCAGAAAAGATTTTGCAAAAACATAAAATCGAAAAATTACCAATCGTAGATAACGAAGGTCGTTTAAGCGGATTGATCACGATCAAAGACATCGAGAAAGTGATCGAATTTCCAAATGCAGCAAAAGATGAACATGGTCGTTTGCTTGTAGCAGCAGCCGTTGGTGTAACAAGCGATACATTTGAGCGTGCGAATGCTTTATTAGAAGCAGGGGCAGATGCAATCATCATCGATACAGCTCATGGACATAGTGCAGGTGTGATCCGAAAAATTCAAGAAATCCGTTCAACTTTTGCAGATGCAACATTGATTGCAGGAAACGTTGCGACGGCTGAAGCGACAAAAGCTTTATATGATGCAGGTGTAGATGTCGTAAAAGTTGGTATCGGACCAGGATCGATTTGTACGACACGTGTGGTAGCCGGTGTAGGTGTACCTCAGCTCACAGCTATTTATGATGCAGCATCAGTTGCTCGTCAATATGGCAAAGCGATTATTGCAGACGGAGGGATCAAGTATTCTGGTGACATCGTCAAAGCATTAGCTGCCGGCGGACATGCAGTGATGCTAGGAAGTATGTTGGCAGGGACAGATGAATCACCAGGTGAATTCGAAATCTTCCAAGGACGTCGATTCAAAACATACCGAGGTATGGGCTCATTAGGCGCGATGGAAAAAGGTTCAAAAGACCGTTACTTCCAAGGTAGTGTTAATGAAGCAAATAAATTAGTACCAGAAGGAATCGAAGGTCGGGTTGCTTATAAAGGAAGTGTTGCAGATATTATTTTCCAAATGATCGGCGGTTTGCGTTCAGGAATGGGTTATGTTGGGGCAGCGAATCTACAGCAATTACGTGATGAAGCGCAATTTATCCAAATGAGCGGCAGTGGATTAAAAGAATCACACCCTCATGATGTACAAATCACAAAAGAAGCACCAAACTATTCAGTTGAATCTTAAAAACATTAAAGAGCGTGGGACAAAAGTAAAGAACACTTTTGTCTCACGCTCTAAACACGTATAAACGGCGGAAGCAGAATCAACTCCTTCGGAAATAAGAAGAAATTCACAAAAATTTGAAAAGCAATTTTCGTGAATTTCTTCTTATTTCTTGGAGTTAAACGCTTCTGTCCCAGCCTCTTTTTGAATAAACAGTGTTCCCTTGCCACCTCCGAATCACAAGTACAACATTCATAAAATATGAAGAGCTGTTTTTTGAATTTGTTCCTTGTAACTCGGAGCTGGGGGGTAGGCTTACGACCTCTCCACTAAACGGTGTTCAATCAGCTGACCCTCGGTATTAGTTCAACAAACGGTAAAATATGAGGGACTATTTTTCCATTTTTTTCTCTAATACTCAGGCCAGGACGCTGATTTCACAACCTCTCGATAAATGGTGTTCAAAAGTCAGTTTCTCGGTATTAAGTCCAATTTATGCAAAAATGTGGAAAGCCATTTTCACAAAATTTTTCTTAATACTCGAAACTAAGCGGCTTTTTCACAACCTCTTTATTTAATAACTTTCAGATTCCCCATATAAGGAACGAGCGCTTCTGGAACTGTGACAGAACCATCTTCATTTTGGTAATTTTCCAAAATGGCAGCTACTGTACGGCCAACTGCAAGTCCTGAACCATTCAGAGTATGAGCATAGTGGATTTTTCCATCATTATCGCGATAACGGATCATTGCTCGGCGTGCTTGGAAATCTTCACAGTTAGAACAAGAACTGATTTCACGATAAGTATCTTGTGCAGGAATCCATACTTCTAAGTCATAAGTTTTAGCTGCAGAAAAGCCCATGTCTCCAGTTGATAAGGCCATCACACGATAAGGCAAATGCAATTTTTTCAAGATATCTTCTGCATCAGCTGTCATTTTTTCCAATTCTTCGTAAGAATGCTCTGCATCCGAAAATTTGACCATTTCTACTTTATTGAATTGGTGAAGACGAATCAGTCCTCGTGTATCCCGACCAGCACTTCCGGCTTCAGAACGAAAAGCAGGGCTTAGTGCAGTGAAATAAATAGGTAAATCTGCACCATCTAAAATTTCATCATTATAATAGTTAGTTAATGGTACTTCAGCTGTTGGGATTAACGTTAGATCAGTATTCTCCAATTGGAAAACATCTTCTTTGAATTTTGGAAATTGTCCCGTACCAAACATCGCTTTACTGTTGACGATATAAGGAGTGATCATTTCAGTATAGCCGTGTTCGTAAATATGCTGATCAAGCATGAAGTTGTAGACTGCACGTTCTAATCGAGCACCTAATCCTTTGTAATAGACAAAACGGCTACCGGCTACTTTTGCGCCACGTTCAAAATCTAAAATATCAAGATTTTCTGCAATTTCCCAGTGTGGTTTTGGTTCAAAAGCAAATGTACGTGGTTCGCTCCAACGACGGATTTCTACATTGTCCTCTTCATCTGTTCCAACTGGCACAGAATCATGGGGAAGGTTTGGCAAAGTAGTTGCAATTTGTTTCAACTTTTCATCCACTTCAGCAATTTCAGTATCCAATGCTTTGATGTTGCCACCGACTTCTTTCATTTCAGCGATTTTAGCAGAAGCATCTTCTTTTGCACGCTTCAATTGGGCGATCTCAGCAGAAACATCATTTCGATATTTTTTTAATTCTTCACTTTTGACTAGTAGCTTACGACGATTTTCATCTAGTTCCATGAATTCAGCTAATGTTTCTTTTTTTACGCCCCGAGTCATCAATTTTTCTTGTACTTCTTCAATATTTTGTCGCATCATTTTTACATCTAACATATGATTTCCTCCTTTTTGAAAATAAAAAAAGACTGATCCATCCCATTATTCTTGGGACGAATCAGTCTGAAATTCGCGGTACCACCCAAGTTCAGCGTCAGCTGCACTTGTTGAACACATAACGGCTGTTGAACCGACCTTTCTTATTTCGAAAGGGCACGTAAACGAACTGGAACTTCCAAATTATCCTTTGCTGATTTACACCTGCCATCAGCTCTCTGAAAAAGAATAAAGTGTACTGGGTTCTGTGTTTTTCATTTATTCTAATAATTGTAATAAGAATAGCGAATATTTCAGCTTTCGTCAATAACTTCCTGTGTATCAATAGGTAATTTTTCATTTTTCTTGATTGGAAGGTGCATGATGAAAGAAGTCCATTGCTTATCTGATTTTGCATAAATGTATCCGCCGTGCAAAGCCACAATGCTTTGAGCGATTGCTAAACCAAGTCCAGTTCCTCCAGTTGCTTGTGAACGAGATTCTTCTACACGATAAAAACGGTCGAATAGATTATCGATTGCCTGTTGTGGGATCATTGCTCCGTTATTTTTGACTGTTGCAACAACTTCTGAACCGATACGTTCTACTTCGATTACGATCTTCGTTGCTCCTTTTCCGTATTTCAACGCATTCGTCAAAAGATTATTGAAGACACGTACAAGTTTTTCGGTATCGCCATCCATGATAAGGGAGTCTACTTTTGATTGAACAAGTATTTGGATATTTTTTTTAGAAGCTTCCAACTCAAAATCAGCTGCTAACTGTTCGATCAACTGGATCATGTCAAAGGCAGAAAAATTCACCGGGACAGCAGGCTGGCGTACCTTAGTGTATTCAAATAAGTCGTCCACTAAAGATTTCATCTGCTTTGCTTTGATATAAGCAGTATGCGTATACTTTAAAAGATCTTCTTCTGAGTGATACTGGCCATCTTCTATCAGTCCTAGGTATCCAATGATGGACGTGAGTGGGGTACGGATATCATGACTGACATTCGTGATCAATTCATCTTTTGATTTTTCGATTTTACGTTCGTCTTCAATCGCTGCTACGGTACTATCCACCAATCCATTGATACTTGTTACCACTCGGCTTAAGTCACCACTCAGTTCAAAAGGGATACGATGATCATAATTTCCGTTTGCGATGTAGTGAAGTTCGCTGATGATATGCCGCAATTGCATTTGGCGATATCTTCGAATCAAGCGCCAATACAAAACACCAATATCTAATAGAAAGAAAAAGGGAATAATAAAATTCCGGCCGTTCCAGAACAAATCAGTGTTCAATCGTTCTGCAAAAATATTCTTTGAATCCCAAATCGCATTCGTCAAAGAAGGTGAACTGTTGATCACCGAACTGATAACAACCAGAATAGAAACATTTAATAGAAGCAAAAGGATAATCGTGATGATTCCTTCCGCTAACAATTCGCTGATTTCTTTTGAAGTCAAATTGATCCGACGGCGTTTTTCAGTTGCTCGTTTACTATCTTGCGTCAATTTTATAGCCCACTCCCCAAACGGTTTGAATGACTTTTTCACCACCAGTTGCTTCTTCAATTTTATCTCTTAAATGACTAACGTGAACCATGACAGTTTTAGCAGAGACAATACTTTCTTGTTTCCAAACACGCTCAAAAATTTCATCCGCGCTAAATACTCGATTAGGATGACTAGCAAGCAAGTAGAGGATACCGAATTCCAAAGCTGTTAACTGGATTTCTTTCCCATCGATTGTTTTAACTTCATGAGAGTCTTTATTGATGATTAATGCATTTACTTCTAATACATCAGGCTGATCTGGAGCAATCTGCATTTTTGTACGCCGTAATAAAGACTTTACTCTAGCCATTACTTCTAACGGATTAAATGGCTTGGTCACATAATCATCTGCACCAGCGACCAGTCCTTTGATCTTATCCATATCAGTAGTTTTTGCTGTCAGCATAATGATTGGTATTTGAGATTCTTTTCGCAGTTCTTTCACTACTTGCATCCCGTCCATCTCTGGCATCATGATATCTAAAATAAGTAATTCAATATCAGGGATTGTTCTGATTTTAGATAATGCTTCTTTCCCATCATAAGCCTTTACTGCTTCATACCCCTCATTGTGAACATAGATACTTAATAATTCAACGATTTCTTTATCATCGTCAGCAATCAAAATTTTCATAAATAAATCCTCCAGAGTCATATTGTTACTATTATTCTAGCAAAAAAAAGCAGAAATAGATAAAAGCAGCACTTTGTTAAGGAAAATTTTAGAAGGTGAGACATCTAGTTGGTGTGAATAAGACAAGAACATGAACATTAAACTGAAAACAAAAGGATTTTACGTCTCTCGGAGTTATAAAGACGAACGAAAAAGGACCAGAACTAACCAATGATCATGTAAGCTAGAAATGTTGATAAATAAGCATTTTCTTATTGACTTTCACATGTGATGTTGATATATTATTATTTGTTCAAAAGAACACCAATAACTTATTAAATAATAAAAAATAAGTTGTTGACATGTTGGAAATGACATGATAAGATAACTGAGTCGTTAAAAAAGAACCACTTGTGAAGCTTGATTCTATCGAAAAAAACTTGT